>DASVBI010000600.1:0-3379 GCA_036375915.1 Terriglobales bacterium
GCTGGTGAAGGATGGTGTGCTTCAATGCGGAGGAATAGGAACTTCAGCCGGGTGCAGCACATGTAAGGTGGTCCGCGCCTGTGCTGCCGACCCAGTCACCCACCTGAACGATGCCGTGCTCTCCCAGGTCGAGATGCCGCCTCTGCAATCCTTCTGGTTCACCGGTGCGGAGAAGACTCGGGTTGAGGGTTTCCTGCTCAGGCCGCCCAACTTCGATGCTCACAAGAAATATCCCGTGAAGTTCCTCATCCACGGCGGGCCGCAGGGCGCCTGGGACGATGCCTGGAGCTACCGCTGGAATCCGGAGTTGTTCGCGGCTGACGGTTACGTGGTGGTGATGATCAACCCGCGCGGCTCCACCGGCTACGGACAAAAATTTATTGACCAGATCAATGGCGACTGGGGCGGGCGTCCCTATGTGGACCTGATGCGCGGCCTGGATTATGTGGAGCGCCGCTATTCCTTCGTGGACAAGGACCGCGAGTGCGCGCTCGGCGCCAGCTATGGTGGCTACATGGTCAACTGGATTCTGGGCCACACTACGCGCTTCAAGTGCCTGGTATCGCACGACAGCACGTTCAACACTGAATCCGCCTATGGCACCACTGAGGAGCTGTGGTTCCCGGAATGGGAATTCAAAGGCACGCCCTGGACCAACCGCCTCATGTACCGCCGCTGGTCGCCGCACCTGTTCGCCGCCAACTTCAAGACTCCCACGCTGGTGGTACACGGCCAACTGGACTACCGCCTGGACTTGTCGGAAGGCTTGCAGCTCTTTACCACGCTGCAACGGCTGGGCGTGCCCTCAAAGATGCTCTATTTTCCTGACGAAGGCCACTGGGTGCTGAAGCCGCAGAACAGCCGGCTCTGGTACAAGACCGTCAATCAGTGGGTAGAAACCTGGGTGAAGAAGTAAGCCGGCGCTGGCGCCGTTGATAGGACGCGGCTGCTTTCTCCGCCTGGCTGGACCCGGCCCAGCCCGCTGGCGCCCACAGGCGTTGCACTTCGAATTGCAGCGGGAGTCCGCTTCCCGCCCAGGCGATCATCCTCACCACAACCGCGCCAAAGCGGTCTGCCGCCGACGGCAGAATGGAAACCGTCCCGCTGGAACCGGAATAGAGCACGCCCTGCGCCGAACTGAGCACCACCGGAGCCGCCGGCGGTGGCAGGCTCCCTCCCGTTGAAACCGGAGGCGCCTGCCAGCGCACCACCGCGGAGAGCACCGTGACCGGCGCCGCCTGCACCGGATTGGGCGGCAAAGCAGAATCGGTTACTTGCAGGCGCAGCGCTGAGAAGGTCTGCGCGGTATTGATGATCTGCTGTTCGCCGGAGACTGCCCGCACCCGGAGTTGGCTTGCCGGCACTTTATAGACGTAGAAATTGCTGCACGGAGTGGCTCCCGGCATGACGCAGGCACTGGCGTGAACCTCGGCCGCCAATGAAGTCAAAATCAAGTTGACGGTGGCGTATCCGGCGGTGTCGCTCACCGCCGTGTTCGAGCTCAGGTTGGCGCTGCCCTGCGTAACCTGGTACTGCACGGAGCGGTTGGCGACTGGCTGGCCGTTGGAGAGAACGCGCACAGTGAGCGGAAGGCTGGCGCTGCCCGCTTCCGCCACCCAGGCGGACGGCGACATCGCCGCAATGTCGAGAGCGGATGAAGTTCCCGTCAGGGTGGCGTGAACGTAGGCCGAGGGAGAAATCGCGGCCGTGACCGTGAAGGCGCCCGAAGCGGCCGGAAGCATGCGCGAGCCCGCCTCCCCCTGTTCATCGGTCAGGATGGCGCAGGTTTTGGCGCCGCAACTGGAGAAAAGAACCTGGGCGGGACTGGCGCTGAAATTGACGGTGGCGCCTGCCACCGGGGTAATGCCATCGGCCTGGAGCACGCGCACGCGAATGGGATTAGGCGCTTCGCCTCCCACCGGAGTGGCGGAATTTCCGGCGCCCTGCAGCAGCACGATCTGGTCGCCGGGGGCGGCGCCATAGGTGAGCGCGTTGATCAGGCTACTGACGGCGCCATCGGGCGCCTGCAGGTCAAGGTTGTAAACTCCGTCAGCCAGGTTGGGCGCGCTAAGCACGATGCGGTCGGAATAGGCGGCCACCACCGCCGTATCGCTGTCTTTGATTTTGGCGGTGGTGGCGGCATTCAGGCCGATGCCGCGAACGGTCAGGGCCGTGCCTGCTTGCGCCGCTATCCGGGCGGGCGCCACGGAGTCGCCATAAAAGATTCGTCCCCGGTAGCGGAAATCCGGCCGCCCGTCACCGCGAAAATCGGCAATGCCCAGCTTGAAATTGCCGCTGCTCAGAAACTGCGCGTTCATTACGGTAGCGCCGGTCTCCGCGCCGTTGAAGTAGGTAGCCGACACATCGGGCAGCGAACCTGCGGCGGCGTCTCCCTGCCAGATGCCAACCACTGGCTGGGCCTTGCTTTGGGTGGCCTTCCCGGATTCGTTGAGGGCGGTGATCTTTATCGTCAGGGTGCGGTCGGCGCGCGCCGCCAGCGAGTAGTAGTCAACGTTGCCGTAGGGAGAAAGCCAGCCTGTCCAGTTGCCGCCGGCGGGCAGACGGGCGGGCGCGGAAAATGTGCCCGCGCTTTCGCCGGCGGGAAGAGAACTGCCGGACATGATGAAATCATGGCTAAGGTCGTCGCCCTTGTTCAGCGTGACGGTGAATGCCGCCGCGGTTCCTGAAGGCGTGACCTGCCCGTCGCGATACGGTCCCACCGAGGTGGGTTCAGCACACAAAGGTTCCACTGCTTCCGCGGTGATCTGGTATTGCCCACTCCTTTCTCCATCGGGAAATTCCAGCCCGGCCAGGTCAAAGTAGCCTTCCCACACGGGATCGTCTGAGCCGAATCTGTCATAACGCTCGCCGCTGATGGTGGTGAAACCGGTGGCTGGATTTCCAGCATTGCCGCGGAAGAGAAAGCCGGAGATAGAGACTGCCCCATAGCGGTGCGAAGGCAAACCGGTGACGGGATCAATCCAGCGCGCCACCAGCCTCACGCCCTGCATGGGCTGCGCGGCAAGCCCGTTGCGCGCGCGGAAATATACATTGCCCTGAACCCGCGCGGTGTTAGCAGCGAAGATCTGCTTGCCGGAGAAGTTGCCCATGTTCGCGCTGGTCACCGGGTACAGCCGGGAGATGGAAGCCCGGTCGTCCATCTTCAACTCGTCCCCCGCGGTCACGCACAGGGTGGAGTTGGGGCAGAAGGGGTCGAGCGCATGCATCACAGGGAAGCCGAGATAATCATCGGGGATGGGGTAGGGCCTGCGAGTAAAAACGTTGCTGTTCAGGTCTACCCAATCCAGTCCCAGCACGCGGCCCAGCACTCGGATCAGGTGGTATTTGAGGTCGGTCAAGGCGGCGTTGGTTTGGGCGC
>DASVBI010000623.1:0-2921 GCA_036375915.1 Terriglobales bacterium
CCGCAAGGGCTCAGAGGGCATCTGCCACTCCATCGTGCTGGAGAGCTACGCCCTGCCCGGGCAGCTTAACGTGGGCTCGGATTCGCACACCCCGCACGTGGGCGCGATGGGCTGCGTGGCCTTCGGCATAGGCACCACCGATGTTTTCAATTCCTGGATCACGAAGGACGTGCGGGTGCGCGTACCGGAAAGCGTGAAGGTGGTGATCCGCGGCAAGCGGCGCTCCAACGTCACCGCCAAGGATTTCATTCTGAAGATTCTGTCCCTGGATTACGTGCGCAGCGGCAAGGCGCTGGCCAAGGTGATGGAGTATTCGGGCGAGGCCATTGAGGAGCTCAGCGTTGACGAGCGCGCCACCATGACCAACATGGCAGCCGAAATTGGCGGCTTCACCGGGATTGTGGCGCCGGACAAAAAGGTGGTTGAGTTTCTGGTGGAGCGCCGGGGCATGGAGCGCAAGCGGGCGCAGGAGCTCATCGCCGGGCTGAGCAGCGATTCCGCCGCCGAGTACGCCCACGTCATCGAGCTGGACGCGGCTGAGATCACCCCCATGGTGGCCACGCCCGGCGATCCCGGCAATGGCAAGTACATCCGCCAGCTGAACACGCCCGTGCCGGTGGAAATCGCTTATGGCGGCACTTGCACCGCGGGCAAAAACGAAGACATGGATATGTACGCGCGGGTGCTGGCGGAGGCCCTGCGCCAGGGCAAGCGGGTGGCGGCGAGCTGCAAGTTCTACATCCAGTTCGGCTCCCAGGAGACGCGCGAATACTGCGTGCGCAAGGGCTACCTGGAGGTTTTCAAGCAGGCGGGAGCCATCGTCATTGAGCCCAGCTGCGGCGCCTGCATCAATGCCGGCCCAGGGGTTTCGACGCGTCCCGACCAGGTGGTGATCAGCGCCCAGAACCGCAACTTTCCCGGTCGCAGCGGGCCAGGGCAGATGTACCTGGCCAGCCCGCTGACCGTGGCCGCCAGCGCGGTGGCGGGCTACATCTGCGAGTACGAACCGGCGGAGCAGAGGGAACTGGTGCCGGTGTAAGAGCGGTTGTAGGTGGCCAGGTGTCAGTGGTCAGTTAAACCCTGCTGACTGGCTGGCTAGCTGACTGGCGTGAAATGCAGCGGTCCGGATGGCGGCAATGGCAGGTAAGATGGTAAAACTTGCCATTGGCTGAAAAGGCGCTGGGAGCGGGCGCGAGGAGTGAGATTCTTGGCGGCCGGTTAGGCCCACGGGTGTTCCGCTGCCAAGGCAATGCCGTGCGGCGGCCTCAAAAGCTGTACACCCAACAAGGCATTCTTGTTAGAATTGGGGGCAGTTAGCCTCACCGCGAACTGCTCCGAGGAGAAACAAAGCTCATGGCTTACGTGATTGCGGAACCGTGCATAGGGACCAAGGACACAGCGTGCGTGGATGCCTGCCCGGTGGATTGCATCCATCCCAAGAAGGATGAACCGGCGCACGCCGAAGAAGAGATGCTCTATATTGACCCGGTGGAATGCATAGACTGCGGCGCCTGTGTGCCGGTGTGCCCGGTGTCGGCCATCTTCGCGCTTGACGACCTGCCGGAAAAGTGGAAAAGCTTCACCGAGCGCAACGCCGCCTATTACGGCCGCACGCCGGCGTAGTCCCGAGTGCAAGAGAGAGTTTTTGGGCGCACATCCTGGCGGGGTGTGCGCCTTTGTGTTTTTAGCGGGATAGCTGGATGGCTGGCTAGCTGACTGGCTTTCGCGTCGCCGGTCCGCCCACGGCTAGCCAGCTAGGAAGCCAGACAGCCAGTCAGCTTGTGCACTCCGCTGGCCATCCACAGACTGCAGCATTTAGAATGAAAATTTAGCTTGTGCTGAGGAACAGCGTAGAGGCGCGGCAGGCGGGTTGGCGGGCCGTGGCCGGTGGTGGTCCATGCCGCTGAAGGAATCAGAGGCGATCGTGCTGCGCACGTATCCGCTGCGCGAAGCGGACCTGCTGGTCACGCTGTTCACGCGCGCGGAAGGCAAGGTGCGCGGCGTGGCCCGGGCGGCGAAGAAGTCAAAGAAACGGTTTGGCGGCGCGCTGGAGCCGCTTACCCTGGTGCGCGCTTTTTGGGACGATCGGGAGCGCCAGGAATTGGCCCGACTGGACTCGTGCGAGGTGCTGGAGTCGCCGCTGGCCAGACAGGTGACTTATCCCCGGGCGGTAGCTCTGGGACACTTGGCCGAGGTTCTGGACGAGCTGCTGCCCGACCGGGAAGCCAATGACGCGGTGTTCCGGCTGACGCTGACGGTGCTGGAGCAACTGGCGGGCGACCGCATCTGGATGCCGCTCACTTATTTCGAGCTGTGGATGACGCGGCTGGTGGGTTTCCTGCCGGAGCTTTCGCAATGCATGGCTTGCGGCGCGGCCCTGAACGGCAGCCGCACCTTTTATCACGCCCTGGTGGATGGACTGATGTGCGCCGAGGATAAACGCCTGGCCTCGTCGGAGATGTCGCGGGAATCGCGGTCGCTGGCAGCGGAAATGTTGCGCTCGCCCATCGAAAATTTTGCCACGCTGGAATGGCCCCGGGCGCGGGCCGCCGACTTGCGCAAGTTTCTGGTGCAGATTCTGGAACGGCACCTGGAAAAGAAGCTGGTGACCGCGGGGATGCTGGAAAGAATCGGCTGCTAGTTTCTAAGACACACTGCTGATGTCATCTAACAACAATCCGCCCACCTTTCAGGAACTCATCCTGCGCCTGCAGAATTTCTGGGCGGAGCGTGGCTGCGTCCTGCAGCAACCCTACGACCTGGAAGTGGGCGCCGGCACCATGGCGCCGGAAACGTTTCTGCGAGTGCTGGGGCCCCAGCCCTACAAGGTGGCGTACGTGCAGCCTTCGCGGCGGCCGGCGGACGGGCGTTATGGCGAAAATCCCAACCGGCTGTATAAGCACACGCAGCTTCAGGTCATT
>DASVBI010000551.1:0-2157 GCA_036375915.1 Terriglobales bacterium
TTCTTCATTGACGACGAAGTGCTGGCCGCCGCCGGCGTCACCGACCTCTCGCGCTATTCGGTCGAGCCCGGGGCGCAGCTGAAAAGCGATATCTTCCTGGACTGACGTAGCGCCGGCCTCCGGCCGGCTGTCTGGCGGGCCCTTCGACTTCGCTCAGGGCCAGCTCGCCCGCCTTTCTGGCCGCCGGGACGGCGGCGCTACTCCCTCTTTGACGGTGTTCCCTTCCCTAAACCAACCCACTTCCCCTGCCCCGCCGAGCGTTCCACCGCCTCCAGCACCCGTTGCACCTGAAGCGCGTCGTCGAAGTTGGCGTGGAAGGGCTGCTTCTTGGCCAGCGCCTCCAGAAAATCCGCCAGCGTTGACGTGAAGGTGTGCTCGTAGCCGATGATGTGCCCCGGAGGCCAGTAGCGGTCCACGTAGGGATGTCCCGGCCCGGTGACCAGCACCTGGTGGGCGCCCAGAATTTCCTGCTTGTCACCGCAGTCGTAGAACTCCAGTCGGTTCAGGTCTTCCAGGTTGAAGCGCAGCATGCCTTTGGAGCCGTGAATCTCGAACTGGTTGTAGTTCTTGCGGCCGATGGCATAACGCGTGGCCTCGAAGCTGCCGATGCTGCCGTTGGCGAAGCGCGCCAGCAGGAGCACCGCGTCGTCCACATCGCGCGGCGGCGGAGCAAAGGTCTTCAGCATGGCGGAAAGCTCCCCTATTTCCCCGTTGAGCATCAGCGCCAAGTCAATGGAATGGGAAAGCAGGTCGCCCATGGCGCCGCTGCCGGCCTCGCTGCGCTTGAAACGCCATATCCCGGCGCGCTCCGGGCCCCAGCTCTGCAGGTAAACCGCTCGGTAGTGATAAACCTGCCCCAGGCGGCCTTCTTCCATCAGACGCTTGGCCAGGGCGATGGCGGGCACGCGCCGGTAGTTGAACCACACCAGGTTGGGAACCTTGCGCGCCGCCGCCGCCATCTGCTCCGCTTCCGCAACCGACATGGCCAGCGGCTTCTCGCACCACAGAATCTTGCCCGCCTTGGCCGCGGCCAGCGCCACCGGCGCATGCAGGTTATTGGGCGTGGCTACGTCCACCACGTCAATGTCTTTACGCTCAACTACAGATTGCCAGTCGGTGGCAGTTTCCTCCCATCCCCAGCGCGCGGCCATGGCGTCCAGGGTTTCGCGGTTGCGCCCGCAAATCACCTTGCGCCGCAACTCGAAAGGGGAATCGAAAAAGTGTCCCACCTGATGAAAGGCATTGGAGTGGGCCCGGCCCATAAAGCCCTGGCCGATCATGGCGACGTTCAAAGTCTTTTTGGCAGCGCTCATTGTGGTCCTCGTAGCAAAACCAAAAGCAATAGTTTTAGCACGATTCGCGAGTTCACGGCGGGAGCGGGAGGGAAGGCGGGCGGCTACTGCTTTTGCCAGGCAAGACCGCCGTTGGAGGTGGTCCAGGTCTGGCCGCCGGCGGTCGTCAGGCTGCCATGCTGGGCGTCGCTAAAGCTCAAAGCGGTAATGTCTTCCGTCAATGTGGCGTCATCGCTTGATGGCGACAGGCGCTGCCACTGGTTGCCGTCATCGGAGCTGTAGTAGAGCGCGCCACCTTGACCGCAAACCCAAACATTGGGTCCGAATACGGCTACCGCGTGGAAAGCAACGCTGCCGATAAAGGGCACGGTCTGCCAGTTTTTGCCGGCATCGGTGGAGCGCAGCAGGGCGCCCGCGGGAGAAAGCATCCAGCGCGTGGGCGGCGCCAGCTTCTTTTTTCCCATCGCACGCACAGGAATGTTGGAAGCAACCATTACGCCCGGCTCGGAGGCGGAGGCAGGACCCGGACTGGCGGAAGGAACTACAACTTTGGCCGCTGGTGCGGCGGCAATCCCGGCGGCTGCAGCCGAAGACGGGCTGCCCGTAACCGCCACCTGGTCGGTAGACTTCGCCAGCGTTCCTGAAGCGATCTCGTTGGCCGAGGCCGGCTCTTGAGGCGCAGGAGCTCCTTTCGGCGCCACATCCTTAGTCTCCAGCTTAGCCTGCAGGCGCGGCTGGGGCGCAGTCTTCGGCGGCGCATTTCTAACGTCTAAGCGGGCTTCCGCAGAAGGAGCAGGAGCAGCCGGAGCAGGAGAAACTTGTTTTTTCGCCAGAGCTTGTGCATCGCGTTTCTGCACAATTTCTG
>DASVBI010000586.1:0-4169 GCA_036375915.1 Terriglobales bacterium
GCCCGTGCACAATTCCGATCAGCAGCGGGCGCACCATGCTGTAGAGGGACGAGCGGCTGAACCAGTGGTCAAGCCTGCTGACCGGCGTCTGCTGGTGGGCGTGCGAGGGCGGAATGTCGGGCGGGCTGGCGTGGGCATGGATGTAGTCGCCGTGCGCGTGATAGTGCACGGTGGGCGTGTGTTGGTGCCGGCTGGGATCGAGCGGCCAGGCGAAGCTGGCGCGCAGGTTGCGAATGCCCAGCACAATGAGCATAAGTCCCACCGCCAGCTCCATGGACAGGCCCGCCCGCGGTGGCAGGGTAATGCGAAAGAGAATCAGGACGGAGCCCACGGCAAAGATGGTTACCGTGTGGCCCAGGCCCCAGGCGGCGCCGATAATGGCGGCGCGGCTGGCTTTGTGTTCCCGGGTAACGATGGTGCTGACCGCGATGACGTGATCGGCGTCGGTGGCGTGGCGCATTCCGAGAACGAATCCAACCGCCAGAATAGTGAGCAGGCTGATCAATTCATCCTCGTGGTCTTTCGGCTTCGCACGGAATATTGTTGCACATCTTCGCGGCGGCGACAGGGGCAGCTTGCGGTCAATCGCGTTTTCCGCCGTGACGCCCACCCGCGAGGATATCCGCCTTGGAGTACTATGTTGTGCTTTCGCCCGCGCTGCCGGCGCAACCAGCCCCACCGCAGTGGGGCGGTGATTCCTCTCCCGCAACAGGCGGCAGCGAGGAAGAGGCCTGCAAGCCCTTAAGGCTGACTTAAGGTTGAATGAGTTCCACTACGACGGCGAAGTCGGCCGCGGGTCCGACGGGTGCCCAGCGGCTCATGGCCAGCGGCAAGGAGGGATCTAACGATGCGCACCACGATTGCGGCAGTCCTGATTTTGCTGAGTGCTTCCCTGGCAGCCAGCGCACAACACTACAAGGTGACGGGCAATATTCCTATTCCCGGGGAAGGCGGCTGGGATTATCTCTACGCAGATTCCGCCAGCCGGACGCTCTACGTGGCGCACAACACGGTGGTAGACGTGGTCAACCTGGATTCGGAAAAGCCGGTGGGCACGATTTCAGGCATGAAACACGTGCATGGCATCGCCGTGGCCCACAGCCTTAACCGCGGCTTTATCAGCGACGGGGGCAGCGGGGAAGTGGTGGTCTTCAATCTGAAGACCCGCGCCGTATTGCAGAAGGTGAAAGCGGGCGTGAATCCCGACGGCATCCTCTACGATCCCGCCAGCAAGCGGGTGTTCGCCTTTAACGGCGGCAGCAAGGATGCCACCGCCATTGACGCCGCCACCGGCAAGGTATTAGGCACCATCGCGCTGGGCGGCAAACCGGAATTTCCCGCCACCGACGCCAAGGGCAATGTTTACGACAACATCGAGGACAAGAGTGAAATCGTTCGCCTCGACCCGCACACCTTGAAGATCAAACAGAGCTGGTCGGTAGCCCCCTGCGAGGAGCCTTCCGGCCTGGTTTTCGATGTCCCTGCCCGGCGGCTGTTTCCGGTCTGCGACAACAAGTTGCTGGCTGTAGTGGACGCGGATACCGGCAAGGTGGTGACCACACTTGCCATCGGCGAAGGCCCGGACGCCGCCGGCTACGATGCCGCCCGCAAGCTGGTGTTTTCTTCCAACGGCCATGACGGCACCCTCACGGTTATCAAGCAGGAGAGCGCCGATAAGTACACGGTGGCCGAGACCGTGCCCACAGAAAAGAGCGCCCGCACCATGGCCCTGGATACTAAGACGGGCAAAATCTATCTGGCTGCCGCCAAGTTGGGTCCCCCTCCCCCGCCCAGCAAGGAGCATCCGCACCCTTATCCCAGTATTGTGCCCGGAACCTTTCATCTGCTGGTGGTCTCGCCGCAGTAGGCGCGAACCCGGGCAGGTGATGCCCGCAGGCGGCTCCTCCATGGTGTAAGTCAAGGTAAGGAAGCAAGTTGCGCGGCTATTTTCAAGGAACTCTGGTATAGTGGTATGACAGGGGCAAGTTTGAGATTTGGAGTCCGTTTGTGTACAAGACCGTTCGTAGTTCCCGCCTGTACGAACAGATCGTAAAGCAGATTGAAGAATCGGTTTTGAAGGGCACGCTGAAGGCGGGCGACCAGTTGCCTGCCGAACGCGAACTGGCAGAGCAGTTCGGGGTGAGCCGCACCGCGGTTCGCGAGGCCATCAAGGCATTAAGCGAGAAGGGCTTGGTCGAGTCCTATTCGGGGCGGGGAACCTTCATCACCAACGGCACCTCGCAGGCCATCCGGCAATCGCTCGGCCTGATGATGAGAATCGGGCAGACGGAAGGCTCGACTCACCTGGCCGAGGTGCGCGACATTCTGGAGCCGGAGATTGCGGCCCTGGCGGCGGCGCGCGCCGAAGAGCAGCACCTGGCCAGCATGCGCGAGGCGGTGAACGTGATGGACGCCTCCCGGCAGAACGGCGATGCTTTTATCGAGGCTGATCTGGACTTTCACCTCGCCCTGGCGGAAGCGGCTTCCAATCCGCTCATCCTGTCGCTGATAGATTCCATTGTCGGCCTGCTGCGGGAGCAGCGCATGCGGACCTTTTTGACCAAAGGCGGCGCTGAGCGCGGCCAGTATCATCACAAGCGTATCCTCAAGGCGGTGGAAAATCACGATCCTGAGCGGGCGCGCCAGTGCATGCGCGCCCACCTGAAGCAGGTGCGGCAGGACTCCGCCACTGCCCCGCTCGGCCTCCATCGCGCCTGAGGAACCCGGTTCTCTCCAATCTGAGCCGCTGTGCCCCCCATTCCCGGCGAGCCGCGACTCTGCTTCCCGCGCAGGGTTTTTAGAAACGGCTACCGGCGGCAAACCTCCGCCTTGCAGGGAAAAATTGGTACTATCCGAAAAGCTCATGACCCGCGCCGCCAACGTTTCCGACCCGGTTTGGGCTTCGGTGCTGCCCGCAGTTGCGGAAGAGCTGTTTCCCCAGTGTGACGGGCAGAGGTTTGGAATTGGCCTTGCCAGGCTGCGCGAAATCCTGCGCCAGGTGGGCTGCAAGTACCTCGCCCCCAGCGACCCGCCGGCAGCTGCACGCCATCTGTTTGCCGCATTGCGCCTGCAGGAGCTGGTGCTGGCCCGCGCCTGTGCTGCCGGCAACGAAGCGGCCTGGGAAACCTTTCTACTGCGCTATCGCGAGAAGCTGTACTCGGCCGCGCACCATATCGCGCGCGAAGACTCGTCTGCCCGCGAGCTGGCCGATTCCCTCTATGCCGACCTCTTCGGCACCGCCGTGCGCGAGGGCAAGCGCGTTTGCAAGCTGGACTTCTACACCGGACGGGGTTCGCTGGAAGGCTGGCTGCGCACCGTTCTCGCCCAGGAGTACATCAATCGCTACCGCACCCAAAAGCGCCTGGTCAGCCTGGAGGAGCAGGAGGAAGGCGGCGAGCAATATGCCGCCCCGGTTTCCGAGCCCCAGGCCGCCGTGGACCCACGCTTACAAACCGCCGTGGATAACGTCCTGGATGTTCTCGCCAACGAAGAGCGCTTCCTGCTGGCCGCCTATTACCTCGACCATCGCACTCTGGCCGAAGTGGGACAAGTCCTGGGGATTCATGCCTCCAACGTCAGCCGGCGGCTGGAAAAGCTGGCGGCCGCGCTGCGGGAAAATATTCGCAAGTCGCTGTTGCAGCAGGGACTGGACGCCCGCCAAGCCGAAGAATTGATGGCGGTTGACGTTCGCGATCTGCAAGTGAATATTCGCGCCCGCCTGGCGCAAAAACCGCCGGCCGAACCGTTCTCTGATCAGAAGGCCGAGGCCTCCAGCGGGGAAGGGGAAAGTTAGCTGTGACCGAGCTGCCAAAAATCGTGCTGCAGCGGTTGGCATCCGCCGACCCGGGGGAGCATCCGCCTGCAGACGTTCTGGCCGCCTTCGCGGAGCACAACCTGGCAGGAGCGGAGAGCGAACGGCTGTTAGCCCATCTGGCCGGCTGCGAGCACTGTCGCGCCGTGCTCTGGTGCGCTATGCCCGAGAGTGAGGCGGCGCCGGAGGTAGCGGCCGGGGTGGCTTCCCGCGGCTGGAACTGGTCCTCGGCTTGGCGCTGGGCCGGGGTCGCCGCCGCGGTCGTGGTGATTGCGGGTGCCGCCCTCCTGTTCCGCGGCGGACCAGGGCCCGCCGGGCAAGAGGTAGCTTCCGCTCCCCAGGCGCCAGAAATCGCCCA
>DASVBI010000164.1:0-4807 GCA_036375915.1 Terriglobales bacterium
GACTGGTACCGCCGCGGCCGGCTCAGGCTCCTCGACGCTGGCTTCGCGCAGGAACTTGGCCGCTTCCTCGGGTGGGGTGGGGTTGATGTAGAAGCCGGTTCCCCATTCGAAGCCGGCGGTCTTGGTGAGCTTGGGCATGAACTCGATATGCCAGTGATAGTGATCGTTGGTGGGGTCCTGCACCGGCGAGGTGTGGATCACCAGGTTGTAAGGGGGGTTATCGAGCACGCGGTCGGCCTTCTGCAGCAGCAGCTTGAGAGCTTTGGCCAGATTCTCATAGAGGCTGGAAGACGAGTTCTCAAAGGCGGACTCGTGGCTCTTGGGCAGAATCCAAGTTTCAAAAGGAAAACGGGGAGCGTAAGGCGCGATGGTCAGGAAATCCGGGTTCTCGCTGACCACCCGAATACCGTTCTCCATTTCCTGGCGGATGACGTCGCAGAAAACGCAGCGCTCCTTGAAGATGTAGTACTGCTTGGCGCCTTCCAGTTCCTCGATGACCTGGCGGGGCAGAATGGGCAGCGCGATGAGCTGGGAGTGGGCGTGCTCGAGCGAAGCGCCGGCGGGCTCGCCGTGGTTCTTGAAGATGAGGATGTACTTGAAGCGGCGGTCCTTCTTCAGGTCGAGGATGCGGTCGCGAAAGGTCCAGAGCACATCTTCGACGCGCTTGGCGGGCAGGGTAGCCAGGGTGGAATTGTGGTCGGGGGTTTCGATGATGACTTCGTGGGCGCCGATGCCGTTCATCTTGTCGAACATGCCCTCAGCCTGGCGATTGAGGTTGCCCTCGATGCCGAGAGCGGGGAACTTGTTGGGCACCACCCGCACCGTCCAGCCGGAGGTATCACGCTGCGGCGGGCCGCCATTCTGGCTGGGGCGATAGGCCTGGATTTCCGGCGGAGTTTTGTCTTCGTTGCCGTAGCAGAAGGGACAGAAGCCACCCTTGATCTTGACCTGTTCACGGGCAAAGTCGGTGGGCCGTTTAGCACGGTCGGTGGAGATAATCACCCACCGGCCAACTACGGGGTCTTTTCTTAACTCAGGCAATTTGTTTACGTATCCTTTCCCAAGTTCATGATTTTACGATAGCGAGAACGCATTTTTAAATAAGGTGATTTGCGGAGGTGCGCCGGGCTGGTCGAAATAGAGGCTGAGTACGTCAAAGCGCCAAGAAGGAGCGCCGGCCACGTGGCGCAGGTATTCGCGGGCCATGCCGCCGAGTTCGTCCTGCTTGGCGGCGTCAACCGCGGCTTCCGCAGGTTTAACGTCGCGCGTGGTGCGGGACTTCACTTCCACAAAACAGAGCACATCGCCATCCCAGCCGACCAAGTCAATCTCGCCGCGACGGCGTGGGGAGCGCCAGTTGCGCGCCACCATCACGTAGCCCAGACGGCGGAGATAGAAATACGCCTCTTCTTCGCCCCGGGTGCCTACTTGTTGATGCGCGGCCACGGCCGGAGGCTTCAGCAAGAGTTCGGCCACGCGGTCCAGCAGACGCAACGAAAGCCGGGTCACGCGGCCAGACATGCGCACATCCTGGTGGGTCACCGGGGAGATGCAGCGAGTTTAGCGCCTGGAGGCGGGCCTTGTCAGTAAGAACCCGAGCGGGGCCGGGAGGTCGCGGTTGGAAATGCCGGTGTCGTGATTTGGCGCGAGGGGGCGTGCAGGCGGGCTGCGCCCGCCCGGGCAGCCGAGGGCGGCTCACCCACCCAGGGCACATGAGCTTACTCGTCGAGGGTGGATTCTATGGCGAAGAGCAGGGCGCCGGGGCCGTCAAACGGGTCAATCACGGCGTCGGCGTGGGCGGGCAATTCGTGGATGCGGCAATACATCACGACATGGGTAGTGGGCCAGCGTTTTTTCACTTCCGCGGCCAGGGCGATGCGGTCGTCGTAGGGCAGAGAAGCACTGAGCACGGCCACATCAAAGCTGTTTAAGGCGCATTGGCTGACAGCCTGGTTGTAGTCCTCGGCGGAGGCGACGTGGTAGCCGGCGTTTTGCAGGACCATGCCGCGGGTGCGCAGTACCGAGCCGTCATTGCATACAGAAAGAATCCTGGGCTTGCTTCTGGCGGCGGCAGTGTTGCTGAACTGGTGCGCCATAGCTGGTTGCAGTTGCAAGAGAGCTGCCAAGCAGCGGAGCTTAGGATTCAAGGAGTTACGGGAGGGAGGACTCGAGGGGGCATGGAGGTGGTAGGCAAAAATTTCCGGGAAAAATTACCAGAGTGAAAAAAGGAAAGAGCCGCAACCGGCTGCGGCTCTTTTCTTAAAACAGTTTAAGTTATGCGCCGTGCGGTTTGCCGGGACCGGAGGCGGAGTGCGTCTTGCCGCCGACGGTCGCGATACATTCTTCGAGCACATCGAGGGCTTCGTCGGCCTGCTGACGGTTGACCACCAGCGGAGGCGCGATGCGGATGGAGTTGGGGCCGGCGCCGAGGAAGAGAATACCGCGCTGGAAGGCGAGCTCGACGATGCGGTCGCGCTCGGGTCCGGCGGGGGTTTTGCTTTCGTGGTCCTTGACGATTTCGACGCCGATCATCAGGCCCTGGCCGCGCACATCGCCCACGATGCTGTGCTTGTGGGGCCAACTGCTGAGGCGCTGCATGAGGTGGCGGCCGATTTCGGACGCGTTCTTCAGGCCATCGCGTTCGATGACGTCGAGCGTAGCCAGGGCGGCGGCGATGCACACGGGATTGCCGCCGAAGGTGGAAGCATGCGAGCCGGGCACCCAGTCCATGATGCCGGCCTTGCTGATGGTTACGCCGAGAGGCATGCCGGAAGCGATGCCCTTGGCGATGCAGACGATATCCGGCTCTACGCCGGCGTGCTCGATGGCCCACCACTTGCCGCTGCGGCCGACGCCGGACTGGACTTCATCGGCGACCAGCAGGATGCCGTTTTCATCGCAGATGCGGCGCAATTCGCGCAGGAATTCCGGCGGCGCGACCACATAGCCGCCTTCGCCCTGGATGGGCTCCACGAAGATGGCGGCCACTTCTTCGGGAGGCAGCGTGGTCTTGAAGAGCTTCTCCTCGATAAAGCGGGCGCAGTCAATGGCGTATTGCTTCGCGTCCGAACCCTTGGGCCGGCGGTACAGGTTGGGATAGGGGATGTGGGTTACGCCGGGCATGAGCGGGGCAAAGCGGCGCTTCTGCTGCGGCTTGGAAGCAGTGAGAGCGAGCGCGCCCATGGTACGGCCGTGGAATGCGCCGAAGAAGGCGATGATGTTCTGGCGCTGGGTGTGGTAGCGGGAGAGTTTGATAGCGCACTCAACCGCTTCTGTGCCGGAGTTGCCGTAGTACACCTTGTGGGGGCCGGGCATGGGAGCGATCTTCGACAAGCGCTCGGCCAGGGTAATCATGTTCTCATAATAGAAATCGGTTCCCGACATGTGAATGAGCTCGCCGGCCTGCTTCTGGATGGCGGCCACCACTTCAGGATGGCAGTGGCCGGTGGAGACGACGGCAATACCGGCGGAGAAATCGAGGAACTCGTTGCCGTCCACGTCTTCGACCACCACGCCGCGGCCGCGCTTGGCCACCATGGGATAGGAGCGGGTATAGGACGGGGAAATCCACTTATTGTCGTCGGCGACAATGCGGCGGGCATTGGGCCCGGGAAGCTCGGTCTTGACGCGGCCTCCGGCCACGGGAGCTGCAATTTTGGTTGACATGGCATCCTCCAAGGAATGTGTTGGGCACGCGAACGTGCGTGGTCGTGCGCTCCGGTGGTGGCGGAGCCGGACGGTGAGGAGGATGGGCTAGTCGCCGCCGAAGAGGTTGGGACGGGAACGGGAGGGGACGTGGAGCAAGGCCACCCGCGGGAAGGCAAGATTCCACCGCAGCCGGCAGGGGGGCGCAGGCAGAGAACTTATGTGGTGATGGCGGCGGCGGTTCATCTTGTATCCATTATAGCGTTGAGGTGCAAGGGGCGGCAGTGGCGGAGGGGCTAGTACCCAGTGCCCAGTACCCAGTACCTAGTACCCAGTACCTAGTACCCAGTACCCAGTACCTAGTACCCAGTACCTAGTACCTAGTATCGGCAAGCTCAGGGCAAGCTTTCGACTCGCGCTCATTTCGCTACGCTCAACGCGGGCTCGCTCCGGATGACAGAGGAGAAGGATTTAGCGGGGTTGCTAAATTCGGCTGCGCGCGCGTCGTCTGGTATCTTTGCCCATACTCGCATGACACAGGCAGAGCGCCAGAACCGGTTTACCCTCCTGCTGGCGTTCGGACTGGTGTACCTGTTCTGGGGCTCGACTTACCTGGCGATTGATATCGCGGTGATGCACATACCGCCAGCTCTGGCGTGCGCGGTGCGCTTCCTTATCGCCGGGCCGCTGATGCTGGCCTATTGTGCGGTGAGCGGGCGGCGGGTGCGGGTTTCCGGCGGGGCCTTAATGAGGTTCGCGATTGTGGGTGTGCTGCTGCTCACCGGCGGCAACCTGACGCTGGCCTGGGCGGAACAATATGTGGCCAGCGGGCTGGCGGCCCTGATCGTGGCCGTGATTCCCATCTGGATGCTGGTGGTGGATAGCTGGATCCTGCGCGGCGACCGGGTGCCGGCGCGAGGGTTGGCCGGGATCGGGCTGGGCGTGGCAGGGGTGGCGGTGCTGGTGTGGCCGGAATTCAGCGCAGGGGGCAGCCTCGGCCTGATGCCGCTGATTGCTTCGCTCAGCCTGGTGCTCGGCTCACTGAGCTGGTCCGTGGGTTCCGTGCTTTCGCGGCGGTGGGATCATGGAGGCGACCCCTTCGTCGCCGGAGGCTGGGAGATCACGGCCGCCGGCATTGCCAACCTGCTGATCGCGGTGGCCA
>DASVBI010000250.1:0-6178 GCA_036375915.1 Terriglobales bacterium
CGAGTCCCTTCTTCGGCACCAATCTTAGAGGCCTTGGCTGTGCGCAGGATTTCATTCTGCCACCTCCCGCTGTCGCTCACGCCTGCAGAACCATTGCCCTTACAGGCCGGTCATTTTCTCCAGGCGTTCTGGATAGCGGGCTCCTTCCACTTTGATTTTCGACGCGGCGGCAGCAATATCCCGCAGGTCTTCGGGCGACAAGTGGATCGCTAACGCTCCGATGTTCTCTTCCAGACGGTTTAGCCTGGTGGTGCCGGGAATGGGAACCATCCAGGGCTTCTGCGCGAGCAGCCAGGCCAGTGCGATCTGAGCCGGAGTCGCGTTCTTGCGTTTCGCAATCCCGCCGAGCAGGTCAATCAGCCCCTGGTTTGCCTTGAGAGCCTCCGGGGTGAAGCGAGGCAGGGTGCTGCGGAAGTCGGTGCTGTCGAATTTCGCGTTTTCTCCGATCTGGCCCGTCAGGAAGCCCTTCCCCAGCGGGCTGTAGGGCACCAGACCAATTCCGAGTTCCTCGAGCGTGGGAATTACTTCCAGCTCCGGCTTTCGCCACCACAAAGAGTATTCGCTCTGCACTGCGGTAAGGGGCTGGACCGCGTGGGCGCGGCGAATGGTCTTTACCCCGGCCTCCGAGAGTCCGAAGTGCTTGACCTTGCCAGCTTGAATCAGTTCCTTCACCGTGGCGGCTACGTCCTCGATGGGCACGTTGGGGTCAACCCGATGCTGATAGAGCAGGTCAATAGCATCAACCTTCAGCCGCTTGAGCGACCCTTCGACGGCCCGCTTGATCTGCTCCGGCCGACTATTCACGCCCGCCGCACCCGGACGATTATCGCCGCTCAGGTCGAAGCCGAACTTGGTGGCGATCACCACTTGGGCGCGGAAAGGCGCAAGCGCCTCGCCCACCAGTTCTTCGTTGAGGAATGGACCATAAACCTCCGCAGTGTCAAAGAAAGTGATGCCGCGGTCTACGGCGGAGTGGAGAACAGCGGTCATTTCCTTCTTGTCTTTGGGCGGGCCGTAGGAAAAGCTCATTCCCATGCAGCCCAGGCCAATGGCGGAGACTTCCAGGTTGCTCTTTCCGAGTTTCCGTTTCTGCATTTACTCCTCCCCTCACGAGTCCGGATGGTGATGCCGCCTATGATGCTTTCGATGCTTTTAACACTACTACAGACGCTTCTTCGGCCAACTACCAATGCGGGACATCAAAGCGCGCCAGCTCGCCGAGTCGGCAACGGTTCGCGACTGATAACCTGCCGCCGAGGACTGTGTCTGCATGGCCCGCAATCGGAAGCCTAATCAAGTTCCACGTATTGAACAGGATACGGTTCACGAGGTGCGCGGCAGCGTGAGGCCTTGACAGGCGGCTGGCAGGCGCGGAAAATACGCCGGGAATATATACCGGTAACGACCTAACGCGTATTTCCTTTCGGAACATGCCGGACCGGGCCCTTCTTCATCGGTCCTAATAAGGGCACGCAGTCGGCCACGGGCTCATCCTGGTGGTGAGTAAGTATTGATTCCGGCCGCGATTCAAATCATGAACAAGGGATAACGGTGGGTCGCGTCAGTTGCGAGCGGGGGCGAATCCGGCTCTGAAGCTAGGGCCGGCCATGCGCGCAGCCGCGACCCCCACCTGGAGGAAGCGTCATGAAACGTGCCCTCGGTTTTGTGTTGGTAGCGTTCATGCTGGCGCTGGCAAGCATACTTGCGGGCTGCGGCGGCGGGGGCACATCCACACCTCCGCCACCCATCTCGGTTTCCGTTTCGGCGGCGGCGAGCACGGCGGAGGCCGGAAGCCAGATCTCCATCACCGCTCAGGTGAGCAACGATTCCGCCAACCAGGGCGTAACCTGGACGATGTCGCCGGGGGCGGGCACGGGAGCGGGAATTCTGATCAATGCAACCCCGGGTTCGGTGACATACAAAAGCCCCGCCAATCCGCCGGCCAACAATACGACCGTGACCATCACCGCGACCGCGGTGGCGGATACCACCAAGTCAGCTTCAGTAAGCATTGCGCTCAACGCCATCTCGGTTGCCGCCTCGGCGAACAATTACACGGTAGGGGCGGGAGCTACGGCACTGATTACCGCGGTGGTGACGGGAGACCCTTCCAACGACGGTGTGACTTGGACGATATCTCCACCCTCGGGGGCGGGAACGCTGAGCAATGAGACGGGCACTTCGGTTACCTATAACGCACCGCCGACGCCACCGGCGAACGACGTGTCGGTCACCATCACGGCTACTTCGAAAGCCGACGCCAGCAAAACAGGCGCGTTGGTTATCACCTTCCCCGCCATCGCGGTTTCGGTCACGGCGACACCGAGCTCCGTGGAGGCAACCGGTACCGCGCAGGTGAGCGCTACGGCGAACTATGACCCGTCCAACCAGGGCGTGACCTGGGCCATTTCCCCCTCTACAGGAGCGGGAACACTGAGCAGCGCGACCACCACATCGGTGACGTACACCGCCCCGCCCAATCCGCCGCCGAGCGACGTGGTCGCGACCATTACGGCTACGTCGGTGGCTGACACCACAAAATCGGGCAGCGCCGGCGTTACAGTTCTAGCCATCACGCTGTCGGTAACGCCGGCTTCGGCGCTGATTCCGCTCAACGCCAGCCAACAGTACACCGCCACGGTCAACAACGACCCGACGAATCAGGGTGCAACATGGACACTCACGCAAAGCGGGAGCACGTGTGCCCCGGCGTGTGGCACGGTGCTGCCCACGAACACCCTGAATGGAACGCCGGCCACCTACACGACGCCGGCGGCGGCGCCGGCCAGCGCTGGAGTCACGCTAACCGCGAACTCGGTGGAAGACGGTAGCAAGTCGGCAACCACGGCCATCACCATCAGCACGGGGACGGTGAAACTGGCGCCCTATGGCCTGAACTTCGGTCTTGTAAAAGTGAACCGCGGTTCCAGGACGCTGACCATTACGCTTACAAATACCGGAACGGCGTCCATGGCCTTTACCAGTTCCAGCATTACGATCACGGGAACGAGAGCCTCTCAATACTCGCAGACCAATACCTGTACTCCGAGCGTGGGCGCGGGAGCGTCGTGCACTATCAGTGTGACCTTCGCGCCGAAAGCGGGGGGACAGTCCAACGTGACGCTCTCCATTACGGACAGCAGCACGGACAGCCCGCAGCAGGTAGCGCTGACCGGAATTGCGACGACCAGGTTCTTCGGGGCGGAGGCGGTGCGCTCCGCGCTGGTCCGCAACCGCATCGCGGCAGCGCCCAGCACCACCGGACCGGGCAAGGTCGGAACGCGAGTGATGGACCTGGTGGATACCGGCCGCGATGATCCCTATCTGGCCAATGGCAGGAAACGGGAGCTGCTGGTCCGCTTCTGGTATCCGGCTTCGGGGGCACAAGGCTGCCAGCGGGCGGAATACACCTCGGCCGCGGTGTGGCGGTATTTTTCGGAGTTGAAGGGCGTCGCGCTGCCACAGGTGACAACCAACAGCTGCTGGAATGCGCCCATGAGCGGCGGCCCCCATCCGGTGGTTGTTTTCACCCACGGCTACACCGGCACTTTCACCGACTACACCTTCCTCTTCGAGGACCTGGCCAGCCGTGGTTACGTGGTTGCGTCGGTGGATCACACCTACGAAGCCACGGCGGTGGAGTTCCCGGATGGACGGCTGGTGAAATCAGTTCTGGGCAGTTACCTGGCAAAAAGCACAAAGAGTGACGAGAAAACGCTGACCTTGGCGGTATCGGTTCGGCTGGGCGACCTGAAATTCGTGGTGAACGAACTGGAACGCCTGAATGCCGGCGGCAATAACCCGTTCGCCGGGGAACTGGATATGTCGCGAGTCGCGCTGGCGGGCCATTCCCTGGGCGGTTTGACGGCCCTGCTGGGCGTGCAGCAAGAGCCGCGTTTCCGGGCGGGGGTAATCCTCGATGGAGTGCTGCCGGAGGGCGTGGCAGTAGGCACGCAGACGCCAGTGCTTGTGCTGAGCGCAGGAAACGATGGATGGGGCGCGAATGATTGTCGCTTGTGGAACGGACTGAGCGGCCCACGCATGGCTGTGAACCTGAAAGGTGCCGAGCATGTGACGCCTTCCGACGCGGTGTGGCTGGCCAGGTACGCGGTCAAAACCGGCAGCATGGGCCCGGAGAAAACCATAGCGGCAGTGCGAAATTATGTGGCGGCGTTTCTGGACACAAACTTAAGGGGGTTGCCGGCGAGCCGGCTGCTAAAAGGGCCATCGCGCGCATACCCGGACGCGGTAGTGACCACCCAACAGCAGACCCCGTGCGCCCAGCAGTAGAGGAGAGCGGGGCGAGCCGGAGGGGGCAAGGACCAGAAAAGCCGCACTTTTCTTCCGGCGAGGGCGTCATTTAGATTAGGAGGGTGTCCACCACCGGGGAGCGGTTCGAGCGGGCAGTAGCCATCATGGAGCGGCTGCGGGCGCCGGGCGGGTGCCCGTGGGACCGCGAACAGACCTTCGATTCCATCAAGCCCTACACCTTGGAAGAGGCCTACGAGGTCCTGGAAGCGATTGACAATCGCGACTGGGACGAACTTACCGGCGAGCTGGGCGACCTGCTGCTGCAGGTGCTGTTCTATTCCGAGATGGCGAAAGAGCAGGGCACGTTTTCCATTGACGAAGTGCTGGAGCGGCTGTCGAAGAAGCTGGTGGACCGCCACCCGCACGTGTTCGGCGATGTGAAGGCGGAAACGTCATCCGACGTGCTGCGCAACTGGGAGGCCCTGAAGGCGGAGGAGAAGAAGAAGCGCCTGCAGGCCAGGGCGGGGCAGGCAGTGAAGGAGGATACGGAACCCAAGTCCGTGCTGGCGGGAGTTTCCTCGGGCATACCGGCGCTGCTGGAGGCTTTCAAGCTGAGCTCGCGGGCGGCGCGCGTGGGATTTGACTGGACGGAAATCGGCGGGTTGTTCGAAAAGTTAAACGAGGAAGCGCGCGAGCTGCAGGAGCAGCTGCGGGAGTTTCCGCAGCCCGGGCCGAGGCCGCACGGGCGGGGAGTGGCGGGCTCGGGCGAGCAGAAAGTAGGCGAAGATTTGCGGCGGCGGCTGGAAGACGAAGTTGGCGACCTGCTGTTTGTGGTGGTGAACATCGCGCGCTATCTTTCCTTGGACCCGGAATCGGCGCTGAAGCGCACCAACCGCAAATTCAAGCGCCGCTTCCAGTGGATCGAGGCCCGGCTGCGCGAGCAGGGCAAAGCCCCGCAGGACGCGAATATGGATGAACTCGAAAACCTATGGCAACAGGCGAAGCAGCAAGAGAACGGGCAGAAGTGAGCGCGACGGCGGTGGAGATCCGCAGCTGCCACGAACTGGAGGAATTTCGCGCCTGCCTGGAACTGCAAAAGCAGGTGTGGGGCTTCACCGACGCCGAATTGGTTCCGCTGCGCATGTTCGTGGTGGCGGCCAAAATCGGCGGGCAGGTAATTGGGGCCTACCAGGGCAGGGAACTGGTGGGCTTTGCGCTGGCCGTGCCGGGAGCGCGGGCGGGACATCCCTATCTGCATTCGCACATGCTGGCGGTGCGGGAGAGCCATCGCAACAGCGGTCTGGGCCGGAAGGTCAAGCTTTTTCAGCGGGAAGATGCCCTGGCGCGCGGTTTTGAGCTTATCGAGTGGACCTTCGACCCGCTGGAGATCAAGAACGCATATCTCAATATCGAACGGCTGGCCGCCATCACCCGCCGCTACAACCTGAACCAGTACGGGATTACTTCTTCGCCCCTGCAGGGGTTTCTGCCCACCGACCGGCTGGTGGCGGAGTGGTGGCTGCGCTCCCGGAGGGTGGAGACGTTTTTGAACAGCGGACGACAGCCGGAGTTTGAGACGGTGACGCGCATCTCTGTGCCGGCGCAAATTTACCAATGGAAGGCAGCGGAAGCGACGCGGGCCCGTGCGGCGGAGGCGCAGGCGCGCAACCGGGAACAGTTTTTGAAGGCATTCGCAGATGGCCTGGCGGTCCTGGGTTACGAGCGCGACGCCGAGGGCAATGGAACATTTCTGCTGGGCAGGTGGGATGAAGAGTGGTCATATGCGGAGAAGCCATAGGCAGGGCTGAGGAGTAGACCCAGTACCCAGTAGCCAGTACCCAGTGGCCAGTACAGACTTTCTTCTGCCATGGTGTTGCGCATTTCGGCTGACGACTGACAACTGACAACTGACAACTGGCAACTGGCA
>DASVBI010000434.1:0-3107 GCA_036375915.1 Terriglobales bacterium
CAGGAGGAAAAAGCCGCTTTACTTGCCCAGGGTGAAGTCAACCTTCGTGTTGCCCGCGACCTTCACCAGCTGCGACGTGGTCTTCCCGTTGTGCCATACGAAAGCCTTGTACTGCCCGTCCGGCACGTTCTGGATGAAGTAATCGCCCAGGATCTGATCGGTCTGCGCATAGTAGGGGCTGGGGGTCACAATGACGTAGGCCGACATCTCGGGATGGATGTTGCACAGAATCGGCACTACCCCGGCATGGTCGAACTTGTAGGTGGCTTTCTGGCCGCTCGGAAATGTGCCCAGGTTGTGATGCAGCTTCTTGTCGCCGCTCACGTTGGGCCAGTACACGTTGTGCGCCGCCGCGTCCTCGTTATCGAACTCCACCGTCGCGCCCACCGGCACCACCAGCACGTTGGGAATGAACTTCATGCCTTTCTGGTCCATCTTGTAAATCTGGGTAGGCGCCGGGGCCGGAGCCGCCGCCTGCATCGCCTGCAGATAGACCACCGACTGGCCCTGCCCGCCCTTGACGCTGCCGCTGAGGGTGCCGGCGCTGGCCGCCAGGCTCAGAGCCAGCAAGCCAACCATCGCTATGAATACGTTCCTTTTCATGATTTCTGCCTTTCCTGTTTTCAGCCCTTTCCTGAGCTGAAGCTTGGGGTTTCAATGCAGTGTCAGGATAAAAAACACGTCACAGGAGGGATATGACTTAAATCACGGCCTAATGTGATGGCCATCACAACCTGTCGCCAGGCGCCCCGGGAGGCCCGCCCAAAGCAAACATTGGAGCTTCTTAGTCCCCTCCCCTCCTTTTGACAGGTAAGTACCGGCTCGGGTCACCCTCTCTCCCAGAACCAGCTCGGCCTGCAGGCTTTTTGGGAAAAACTGGATGGTTATCGGGGGAGCTTCAGTAAACGGGAAGTGTTGAAAACATTTTGGCTGCCCCCCAGGGATTCGAACCCCGATATGCTGATCCAGAGTCAGCTGTCCTGCCGTTGAACGAGGGGGCAGCAGGCTGGCGGCCCGCCCGGCGCAGTTTATGCGGGTCAGTTTGATTCTATGTGCTGGCGCGATGCCGGTCAAACCCCACCGGCAATCATCCCGGTACAATGGCCACGTGTTCGCTCGGCGCACCAACTGGCAGCTGGCGCCCAACCGCCTTACCCAGGCGCTGCAGCGGCTGCGCGCCGCCGGTGCCGCCATTCTCGACCTCACCGAATCCAACCCCACCCGCTGCGGCCTGCGTTATGACCAGGGCCGGATCCTGGCCGCGCTCACGCAACCGGAGTCACTGAGCTACGCTCCCCATGCCTCTGGCCTGCGCAGCGCCCGCGAAAGCATTGCCGCCTACTACGCGGAGAGCGGCTTGCGCATTAATCCCGATCACATCGTGCTCACCACCAGCACCAGCGAAGGCTACTCTTTCGTGTTCCGCCTGCTCTGCGATCCCGGCGATGAGGTGCTGGTTCCCTCCCCCAGCTATCCCCTTTTCGAACTGCTGGCCGACGTTCAGGACTTGAAACTGGTCCCCTACCCGCTGTTCTACGACCACGGCTGGCATGTGGACCCGCATTCCCTGCAGTCGGCGGTAAGCGTCCGCAGCCGCGCCCTAATGGTCGTCCACCCTAACAATCCCACCGGCTCCTACGTGAAGGCGGGCGAGGCGGAGGCGCTCAGCCGGCTGTGCCGCGAGCGGAAACTGGCCCTCGTGGCCGATGAGGTTTTTCTCGACTACGCCCACAACGGGCCGCCACGGCCCAGTTTTGCCGGCAACGGCCAAGCCCTCACTTTCACGCTCAGCGGATTGTCGAAAATCTCCGCCCTGCCGCAAATGAAGGTGGCGTGGATTGTGACCAGCGGCCCAAGCGACCTGCAACACGCTGCCCGTGAGCGGCTGGAGGTGATTGCCGATACTTATCTATCCCTCAGCACGCCCCTGCAACTGGCGACCCCGCAACTGCTCGGCCAGCGCCATGCCATGCGCAGCCAGCTGCTGGAGCGCATTGCCGCCAATCTATCCGAACTGGACGCGCAACTGTCTCGCCACAAGGCTTGCCAGAGGCTGCTAATCGAGGGCGGCTGGTATGCCGTGCTGCGCGTGCCGGTGACGGGCTCTGACGAAGAACTGGCGCTGGCCTTGCTGGAACGCCAGTCGGTTTTCGTCCATCCCGGACACTTCTACGACTTTCCCGCAGATGGCTACCTGGTGCTCAGCCTGATCACGCCCCCGGAGCCCTTTCGCCAAGGTGTAAATCGCCTGCTGCAGCACATCTCCTGACCGGGCCGCCGCACCATACCTTTTTTCACCACAGATTCGCTTTCACCACAGAGAACACAGAGAGCACAGAGGAAATAAGTGTTTTCACTAAGCACCTGGAGTTTCGCACCGCGCACAGTCCAGAGGGTCCCCTTGATCGTAAGTCTTGAACTCTATGGAATATCACTTTCAATCGTGTTCCTCTGTGTCCTTTGTGTCCTCTGGGGTGAAAGAATTTGACCTTTGTCTTGAAAGAATTTTGTGGTGAAAGAATCACCGCGTCAGGAAGGGATTGCGCTCGCGCTCTTCGCCGATAGTGGTCAGCGGGCCGTGCCCGGGCACCACGATGGTCTCGTCGGGCAAGGCGAGCACGCGCTGGTGCAGGGAGCTCATAATCTTCTCCAGGGAGCCACCGGGCAAATCGGTACGCCCGATGCTGCCGGCGAACAGCGTGTCCCCGGCAATCAGCTTTTGCTGCGCCGGAAAGTAAAGGCAGACGCTGCCCTCGGTGTGTCCCGGCGTGTGCAGAACATTGGCTTCCAGGCTGCCGGCGCGCAGCTTCTCCCCTTCCCCCAGTTCCTGGTCAATTTCCACCTTGCCGGGCGAGGCCATGCCCACCCATGCCGCTTGCACGTCCAGCATCTTCAGCAAGGCATAGTCGTTCTGGTTCAGCAGAATGGGCGCGCCGGTAATCTGGCGCAGCTTCATGGCTCCGCCTACGTGGTCAATGTGAGCATGCGTAATCACGATCTGTTTCACGGTTAGACCGTGCTTGCTCACCAATGCCAGAACGTCGTTGATGTCAGCGCCGGGATCTATGACCATGGCCTCGCGTGTGCCCTCATCGCAAATCACCGAG
>DASVBI010000274.1:0-2844 GCA_036375915.1 Terriglobales bacterium
AGGTCACGCCGTGACCGGCTACAACCGCACCCGCAGCAAAGCGGAAAAACTGATCAAACTGGGCATGCGCTGGGCGGATTCGCCGCGGGCGGTGGCCGAGGCCGCCGATCTTACCCTTTCCATGGTGACCAACTCGGCGGCCTTGCAGGCAGTGGCCGAGGGCCAGGAGGGAATTCTGGCGGGCATCAGCCGGGGCAAGGTGCTGGTGGAGATGAGCACCGTGAGCCCGGAGGTCAGCCGCGCCCTGGCCTGCAAGGTGCGGGAAAAGGGCGCCGACATGGTGGACTCGCCGGTATCGGGCAGCGTGATCACCCTGCAGCAGGGCAAACTTTCGGTGATGGTGGGCGGGCGGCGGGAAACCTTCGAGCGCATCAAGCCGGTCCTGCAGGATCTGGGGCCCAAAGTCACCTACGTGGGCGACAACGGCCTGGCCCTGTGCATGAAAATCGCCACCAATCTCAGCCTGGCAGTGCAGATGATGTGTTTTTCCGAGGGCGTGCTGCTGGCGGAAAAGAGCGGCATCGCGCGGGAAACAGCGGTGGATGTGCTGCTGCACAGCGCTGTGGCTTCGCCCATGGTGCAGTACCGCGGCCCCTTTGTGCTGCACATGCCCGACGAGGCCTGGTTCGACGTGAACATGATGCAGAAAGATATGGTGCTGGCTCTGGATATGGGACGGAAGCTGGATGTGCCCTTGCCCACCACGGCCGTGGCTAACGAATTTCTCAGCGCCGCGCGAGCCATGGGCTTGGCCAAGCAGGATTTTGCCTGCGTCTTTAAGGTGCTGGCCGAAATGTCAGGAGTCGGACAATGACTACCTTCGCGCAGCAACCGCAAGCGGCTTCCAGTGTCGGGGCGGAACCCTGGATTCGAATGTACCGGCAGATGGTGAGCATCCGGCTGTTTGAAGAACAGGTGAACGACCTCTACACCCGGGCCCTGATGCCGGGACTGGCGCACCTGTATGTAGGCGAAGAGGCGGTAGCGGTAGGGGTTTGCCAGGCATTGCGTGCCGACGATTACATCACCAGCACGCATCGCGGCCACGGGCACTGCCTGGCCAAGGGTGCGGCTCCGGATCGGATGTTTGCCGAGCTTCTGGGCAAGGAAGCGGGCTACTGCCGCGGCAAAGGCGGCTCCATGCACATAGCCGATCCAGCCACCGGCAACCTGGGCGCGAACGCAATTGTGGCTGGCAGCGTGGGCATTGCCACGGGGGCGGCGTTCTCCGCCAAGCGCCTGGGCAATGGCCGGGTGTGCGTCTGCTTTTTCGGCGAAGGGGCATTGGGGCAAGGCTCGTTGTATGAAGTCATGAACCTGGCGCAATTGTGGAAGCTGCCGGTTATCTACGTCTGCGAAAACAATCTGTATAACGAGTACACCCATTTTTCCGAGACCACTGCAGGCGACATTCTAGGCCGGGCGACGGCATTCGGCATTCGTGCCGAGAGTGCGGACGGCCAAGACGTGCGCGCGGTGCACGCGGCCGCTACCCAGTTAATCGAACGCGCCCGCCTGGGTAATGGACCGGGGTTCCTGGTCTGCAACACCTACCGCTACAGCGGACACCATGTAGGCGACATCAACCGCGAATACTACCGCTCCAAAGAAGAGGAGCAGCGCTGGAAGTCGCAGCGCGACCCGCTCAAACTGCTTTCCGGCTGGCTGACCGAGCAGGGTCTGGCTGATGTCGAGGATTTGGAACGCATTCAGTCTGAAGTGAAGAAGGAAATAGAGGCGGCAGTGAAGTTCGCCATCGCTGCGCCCTATCCCAGCGCGGAAGAAGTGGAGCAGGACGTCTATGCCTGAAAATGGGCGCGAACTGACCTTTGCCCAGGCCATCCGCGAGGCCCTGGCGGAAGAGATGCGCCGCGATCCCCTGGTATTCATCATCGGCGAGGATGTGGCGGAGGCAGGCACTCCCTTCAAAGTCCTTTCCGGCCTGCTGGAGGAATTCGGCAAGGAGCGTGTGATTGATACGCCCATCTCGGAAGCAGGATTTACCGGCTTGGGCGTGGGCGCGGCCATGGCCGGCCTGCGGCCGGTTGTGGACATCATGTTCGGCGACTTCATCACCCTGACCATGGACCAGATGGTGAACCAGGCGGCCAAAGTCCACTACATGTCGGGTGGCGCGTGGAAAGTGCCCATGGTAATGCGCACCACGCTGGGAGCAACCCGGCGCTCGGCGGCGCAGCACTCGCAATCGTTGCACGCCTGGTTCAGCCATGTGCCCGGGCTCAAGGTGGCGCTGCCCTCTACGCCCTACGATGCCAAGGGACTGCTCAAGACTGCCATCCGGGACGAGAACCCGGTGGTCTTTTTCGAAGACAAGATGATGTACAAGCTGAAGGGGCCGGTTCCGGAAGAGGACTACACTATTCCCTTCGGCGTGGCTGATGTTAAGCGGGAGGGTGAGGACATTACCCTGGTGGCTACCAGCAGTATGGTGCAGGTAGCGCTGGGCGCGGCTGCCATGCTGGAGGAAAGCGGGCTGAACGCCGAGGTCATTGACCCGCGTACCACCTGGCCGCTGGATGAGAAAACGCTGGTGGAGTCTGCCCGCAAGACTTCGCGCGTGATTGTGCTGGACGAAGGCTACGGACGCTACGGCGTGACCGCAGAACTGGCCGCGGTTATCGCCGAAGGCGCCTTTTACGATCTGGACGCGCCGGTGATGCGCATGGGCGCGATGCACGTTCCAATACCTTTTTCGCCGCCTCTGGAAGACGTAACCGTGCCCACGGAGCAGTCGGTGTTTGAGGCGGCGCGAAAACTCTGCGGAAAATCCTGAAGCTGTCCCAGGAGGCGTTATGGCACTGCCAACTTATGGAACCATGGCGG
>DASVBI010000755.1:0-3680 GCA_036375915.1 Terriglobales bacterium
CCCAGCGTGACACCAGTGGGATTGCAGAGACCGAGTGCGGGTCGCAGGACCGGCGCCGGCACTCGGCGTGGAATCCGGTTGGCCGCTTCCAGACTGGCCAGCGCAGGGCGGCCGACCGGCGCCGGGGCTGGTTTCTCCCCGGTTGACTTGCGCTTTTCCTGTGTCGCAGCAGAGCTCGCAATTGTTGCGTTCTTAAACCCGGGCTGCCGGTCACGGGCGAATTTGATGACGCTGGCCAGGGTCGGAAAGTCGCGCAGCTTCAGGTTTTCGTCCCGCGGTATGTTGTAGGCTGCGCGCACCGCGGCGAACATTTCCGCCTGCTTCACGGTGTCAATTCCCAGGTCGGCTTCGAGATCAAGGTCGAGGTCCAGCATGTCCTTGGGATAGCCGGTCTTCTCGGCCACAATCTCCAGTACCTTGTCCTTGATCGCATCATCGGAAACCTCTTGCGCTGCTGCAGGGACCAATGCCGGTATCGCCGTGGCCTGGGTCGGAGAGTGCGTAAGTGTAGGACCGGCCAGGTCCGGTCTCTTTTCCAGTACGAACCGCATCACGTGTGCCAGCGTCGGATAGTCGCGGAGCTTGCGGTTTTCATCGCGCGGAATGTTGTAGATTTCGCGGATTGCCGCAAACATTTCCGCCTGTTTCACCGTGTCAATTCCCAGGTCGGCTTCAAGGTCGAGATCCAGGTCCAGCATCTCTTGGGGATAACCGGTCTTTTCCACCACCAGGGCCAGAATTCGTTCCTTCACCCCGCTGGCTTCCGCTGCGGGAGGCGCGGCGGCTTTCGCCGAGGCGACTTGGATTTCTGGTTTTACTTCTGCCGCGGAAGTGGTCGGCTTAAGAGCGGCAGTTTTCGGCCGCCGCTCGTGGACGAAACGAATAACATGGGCAAGTGTGGGAAAATCGCGCAGTCTGAGCTTCTCGTCGCGCGGGATGGCGTAAGCTTCCCTGACGGCAGCAAACACCTCCGCCTGCTTCACCGTATCAACGCCCAGGTCGGCTTCCAGATCAAGGTCGAGGTCAAGCATGTCAACCGGGTAACCGGTCTTTTCGGAGACCACGGCCAGCACCCGTTCTTTTACCTCATCGCCCTCGGAAGCAGGTTTCGGCAAGGGAACGGGTTCAGCCTTTGGCGCTTCCACTTTTGGGGTACTCGCGGGGACAACCGGCGCCGGCGCTGGTCTGGTTTCTGCTGGCCTGTCTTCAAAGACTGGTTCTGGCGCCAGATTCTCAAGCGGTACCGCCCTCGTTTCCGGAACGCTCTGCATGACCCGTGCCGCAGGTCCCTTATCGCGCACTCGCAGAGTGCGGCGCACAATTTCCAATTCTGCCTCTGGATGGCCCGCAATGTTGGCCAGCCAGGTTTTCCAGGCCGCGGCGTCACTGACGCGGTAAGCGTAACCCAGAGCATTGGGATTGCGGCGTGCTCCATCCTTGGTGCGCACCCAGCGCACCAGGGTCATGCTGATCTGCGACCCGAAGCCGGCGCCCAGCCGCAGGGCATACTCCACCGGGTAAATTCCGCCCTTTGAAAGATTCAGCGAGCCAAGTTCCGGATCAATTTCCTTGAAGTTGGCAACCGGCGGCACACAGCCCGTTTCTAGGGCCTTGACGGCGACAACATCTTCGATTCCGGTCGCCATCGCGTGCCCGGTGAAGCCCTTGGTGTTGGCGATGACAATTCGATCGGCAACGTCTCCAAAAACGTGCCGCAAGGCGAAGATTTCCGCCGAGGCGCTGCCTCCCCGAGCGGGGGTGTAGGTTTCGTGGGAAACAAAGACCGTTCGCGAAGCAATCTCCTCACGCCGTATGCGGTGGCGAGCTTCCGCCTGGGCCACCAGGTTCTCCATGACCTGACTGATGTGGTGCACGTCCAAACGTGTGCCGTGAAAGGCGCTGTTCGCCGTGACGGCGCTCAGCAGTTCGCAGATCGGTTGTATTCCCCGTTCCTGCGCCGCCTCAGCGCTCTCCACCACGAGGGCGGCGGCGCCCATCCCCACAATCATGCCGTGCCGGCGGCGGTCGAACGGAATGGCTGCATCTTCCACTACTTCGTCGGTAGCTGCCGCTCCCGTAGCCAGGAACCCGGCGCCGAACCATTCCAGCATGTGATCGGAGGTTACATCGTCGGCGGAGAGGACGATCACCCGTTTGCATCTGCCGGCCCGGATCCAGTCCTCGGCCAGTCCTACGCCCTGTGCAGTACTCGCACAAGCGGCATTGATAGCGGTGTTCGGGCCGCGGGCGCCGATGAATTCGGCGAACTGCGAGTGCCCCATGGACAGCGTTCGGAACAGGAAGCGGCGGTCAAATACATACGGCTCTTTCTCGATATGGTCACGCAACTCTTCCGCGCGGCGCTCGAGTTCCTGCTCCACGATGGAATGTCCGTTCGTTTCCGCCATGCGGGCAAGCAGGCTTTCCAGCGTGGCCAATTGCTCGCGGCAGGCACGGTCCTGGTAGTAGCGAGCCATCTCGTCCGCAAACGAGTCGTAGCCGGGAAAAGCAGAGGCAAAAATCACGCCCGTGTCGTCGCGAAGAGCTTCGGGAAGCGCCCACCCGTCCGGCAACTGCGTGCCTTTGCTGGTGGTCTTGTAGCGCATCACCAGGGGGATCCCGGCGTCGCGCAGGGCGTCAAGCCCGGCCGCAATGGCCAACTGAGTGACGCGGTCAAGAGCGGCGATTCTATCGGCAGATACGCCAAATTCAGCTTCCAGATCCAAGGCTCCGCCACGACCCGCCAGTTTGATGACATCGGCCACATCATGAATAGTCTCGAAGGTAGGTCCGCCGTTCTCGCTTTTCACCAGCCGCGTGATGTGCTTGTCGAGCATGGCGCGGCGCAGGCGCCCGGGAACCACGTCAATGAACTGGTCGCCGCGCAGAATGCGGCCGATGTTGCCATCGTCGAAGACGTGCTCGGTGCCCGGCAGACCTAGTGCCGCCCCCGTGATGGCCACGGGCGCGCTTTCAGGCACGGGTTGCTGGCCGCTATAAATCTGCCAGCCACGCTCCAGCACTTCAGCAAACATATGGCCGAGCTCAAGGTAACGATCCCCGTTCCGTGGAACTGAGGAGCCAGCGGGAGTCGGGTTTGCAGAACTTATGATTGTCATTGATTCGGGCCTTTCTGCCACTGAAACGCCAATCGTCAGGTGCTGCGCCACAACCTCTGCCGTACCTCGGCCCAATCCTGCCGCATACAGCCCGCACAGCGCCTGGTTGAAGGAGGGAATGTCACCGAATTTGGGATGATTGGTGAAGAGCGACAGCACATCCCCGCGGACGCCGAGCACGTCTTCCGCAAATCCCTGCAGTGCCTTCTTGGGCCCAACTTCCACGAAGACGCGGGCGCCGGCGTCGTACAGCGTACTCAGGCCTTTGGTGAATTGGACCGGTGATGCCACCTGCTGCGCGAGTATGTCCAACATCCGGGGCACGACATCAGGACCGGTGGGATAAAACTCACCGTTCAAGTTGGCGACGATCGGTATTTTCGGAGACTGCAGGCGCAGACGCTCCAGCACCTTGCGCAGCGGCTCGCTGGCAGGGGCCACGATCGATGTATGGAAAGCATGGCTCACTGGCAGCGCGGCCACTTCGTAGCCAGCCTTTTGGAACGCTTCCAAAGCCTGCTCAACCGCCTGGCTGGCGCCGCCTACCACACCCTGGCTTTC
>DASVBI010000055.1:0-4560 GCA_036375915.1 Terriglobales bacterium
AGAGTGGGGTGGTGGATTCCGTAATCGCTGCTCTGCAGGAAGCCGGAGAGCCCCTCCGTCCCTGTTATCCCCGCGACCTGGTAAACCAGGTCTGCTGGTCGGCCAAGTATGAATCGAAAACGCCCTGCCTGGATATTCCCAGCTTGCAGCGGGCGCTCTCATCGTATTTTCTTGCTTGAAGCAATAGTCTTAAGCCACTCCCAGTCCTGTCCCCGTGGGATCTGGGAAATGCGAGACCTGAAACTCGGGATGGCAGTCCTCTCCGGATGCTCCGAAAGAAGTTTCCAGCGTCGGACTTTCTCCTCCCGCGCGAATCGGATGCTTGAGGATTGGAGTTTATGGATGTAGCAGTTTGGTTCATCAAAGGCGCTCTTCTTCTCCTTTGCCTTTATTTCATGGTGTACTTGATTGAGGCGCGCTGACGGCGCGCCCAGCGGAGGCTGACCCACGGGCATGTACTGCGCACACGTGGTAGGAGCGCGGCCGAATTTCATGAAAGCGGCGCCGGTGATGCGGGCTTTGGCAGAAAAGCCCGGCTTGCGCCAGAGTCTGGTCCATACCGGCCAGCACTACGACCAGAACATGTCGGATGTTTTTTTTAGGGAATTGGAGATTCCGGAACCCGACTTTAATCTGGCGGTAGGCTCCGGCACCCATGCCGCCCAAACCGGCCAGATCATGATGCGCTTCGAGCCGGTGGTCGAACAGGTTCGGCCTGACCTGGTGCTGGTTTATGGCGACGTCAACTCCACCATCGCCGCTGCCCTGGTGTGCAGCAAGCTCGGTATCGCGGTCGCCCACGTAGAGGCCGGCCTGCGCTCTTTCGACCGCAGTATGCCGGAGGAGATTAACCGCCTGCTCACCGATCAGATTGCCGACCTGCTGCTTACTCCCTCAAAGGACGGAGACGAGAACCTGCTGCGCGAAGGCATACCCGCGGAGCGCATTCGCTTTGTCGGCAATGTCATGATTGACACAGTGGTGCGATTACTGCCCAAGGCCGCCTCGGCGCTGCCCGCGGCCCTGCCTCCGCGCTACGCCCTGGTCACCCTTCACCGGCCCTCCAACGTGGATGACCCGCAAATGCTGCGAGGCATCCTGCGCGTACTGGGCGAGATCAGCAGCGAACTGGCAGTCATTTTCCCCATCCATCCCCGTACCCGGCAGCGAATTGCTCAGCTCGGTTTCCAGCCGGGCGCGAATTTTCACTTCTGGGAGCCCCAGTCGTACCTGCAATTCCTGTCGCTGCAGCAGCGCGCTACCGTAGTCATCACCGACTCCGGCGGCATCCAGGAAGAGACCACTTTCCTGGGCGTGCCTTGCCTCACCTTGCGGGAGAGCACCGAACGCCCGGTTACAGTCACGGTTGGAACTAACATCCTGGTGGGGCGCGATTTGCAGCGCCTGCAGGCGGAGGTCTGCAGCCTCCTGCGCGGCCAAAGGAAGCAGGGCGGCGTCCCGCCTCTTTGGGATGGACGCGCGGCGCAGAGAATCGCCGACATCGTTTGCGCCCGGGGATGACCTGCGGGCCGCCCTAGGGTTAGAATGAGGCTCGCGTCGGGCAGACTGAGCCGAGCCTGAGCCGCGATGCTGGCACTGTCCTTTCCCGGGCCAGTGGGGGCGGCAGGGCCTGGCGGGTTACGTTATGGGTAAAAGTTAACGATGGTTACAAGCCCCAGCGTAAAGCCTGGAGCGCCCGATCCCTCGGGGGCGGGTCTCTCCTCACTTCCCACCAAGGGACAGCTCCGTACCGAAGCGTGGCGCTTCGTTATTGTCGGCATTATCAATACTTTCGTTGACCTGGGGGTGCTCAACCTCCTCATTCAGGTCACGCACACCGGCGAAAAAGGCCTCCACTTTATGCTCATCAAGACCACCTCTTTCATGGTGGCGGTGATGAACAGCTATTACCTGAATCGCAGCTGGACCTTCCGGGCCACCGGACGGCAAAAAAGCCTGGTTCGCTCCGGAAGCCAGTTCCTGATTGTGAGTCTGATTGGCGCCGTGGTGAATGTGGGTACCGCTTCTTACGTCGCCACCTTCGTTCCTCCCATTGCGGGATTGGAGAAGCTGTGGCCCTCGGCCGCCGCCCTGGTCGGCACCGCTGGCAGCTTCATCTGGAATTTCATCGGTTATAAGTACATTGTTTTCACCTCCCGCGGCCAGGCCGCTTACCAGTAATTCGGTTTCCGGCTCCCTTATTTATACAGTTCGAGCTTGTCAGTTGCGGTCGTCCGTTCAGCAGTGAAAAACCGGACAAAAGTCTCATTGACAGGCTTCCGTCGGCTGCTACCCTAGCGCTGACTACCCATGTCCGCTCACCGCATCCCTTCCGCCTTCCTGATTCTGCTTGCCCTATGCGCGGCTGCCTGGGGGGATACCATTCATTTCAAAAACGGCACTTCTATCACCGTGGATAAGGCGGGCGAAAACGGCCCCAATGTGGACTACTTCGTGGGCGCCACCAAATATACGGTGCCCAAATCTTCGGTGGAGCGCATTGACCACGACACGGGATTAGGCATATCCATAGGTGCAACCTCGCAAACCAATCTGGTGACCGTGGGCCCGGGTCCGGCCGCCTCTCCCGCCGCGCCTGCTCCTGCCCCGCCCAAATCGCGGGCGGCGCGCACGCGTCTGCCCCTGCTTCGTCCGGCTATCGCGGCCGACGAGGCCAAGCAACGTGCCGCCCTGCTGGACCGCATTCTGGCCAATGGCCGGGTCTACGATGGCGCACTCTGGCAGATCGAGCAGGAAGGGAAGCCGCAGCTGACCAAGCTGGCCTACATGGAAGCCGGCCGCTTCGAACTTGACCACGGCCATCCCGCAGAGGCGACGCAATACTTCGAACATGCTTTGAGCTTTACGCCGGAAGATCCCATTGCTCTGGAGTGGTACATGGTCGGGCTGGCGGAAAACAACAAGAACGATCAGGCTGCCGCCGTCGCCGAAAAACTCACGCGCGTGGAGCCGGACGCGCTTACCTTTGCTCTGCTGGGAATGGCTTACTACAACGTGGATCGGCTGCCCGATGCCGTGACCGCTCTCAAACAATCGGTGGCTCTGCGCCCCATTGACTGGGTGCAAAAGGTGCTGCAGAGAACCCAGCACGAACTCGATGTCCAAGGCAACTTCAACCAAAGCGACAGCTGGCATTTCACACTGCGCTACGAGGGGGCCCAAACCCCACTGGCTTTGCAGCGTGACTTGCTGGACACGCTGGAAGATCAGTATCGCGACCTCAGCAGCCAGCTGGGTTTCACTCCCAGCGAAAACATTTCCGTCATCCTTTACACCAACTCCCAATTCTTCGATATCACCCAGGCTCCTTCCTGGGCCGGAGGCGTGAATGACGGCAAGCTGCGCATTCCCGTCTCCGGCGTAAGCAGCATGACTCCGGAGCTGCAGCATGTGCTCAAGCACGAACTGACGCACTCATTTGTGCACATGATTACGCGCGGCAACTGCCCCAGCTGGTTAAATGAAGGCCTGGCGCAGCTGATGGAGGGCCGCAGTGACGACTATTACGGTCCGGCGCTGGCGCGCATGTTTCAGGCTAAGAAGGAAATTCCGTTCCGCTACCTGGATGGCCCCTTTGCGCGCCTGAACACCAACCAGGCGGTTGTCGCCTATGCCGAAGCTCTGCTGGCCGCTGCCTACCTGCGGCAGAGCTGGGGCCAGGACGGGCTGCAGCACATCCTGCAACGGCTGGGGGATGGCGACTCGCCCGACACCGCTCTCTACTCCGTTACCCAGATGCACTACTCCGACCTGGAGGAAAATTTAAGTTCCTACCTGCAGAAAAAGTACACTCCCTCGGCAACCCCGGCCACCGAGTAGGAAGCCGCCCCTCCCCACCACCTCCGCGGCGCGCCCCCCTTTGCGCTTTTGGCAAGGGGTGGGATTGGAAAGAGGTCACGCCGTTATTGCCCGCTCACCTCGTGTCCGCTCTGCAGCTCCTGCACCACGCGATTGGCGCCATAAATGGCTCGCAGGGCCTCCACAATGCCTCGCGAATCCACGCTAATGGAGCGCCCCACCTTATCGCTGTATTCGAAATTCCAGGGCAGGGACTCGATGTTGCCGTCGAAGATAATGCCCACCACCTCGCCTTTGCTGTTCAAGGTCGGACTGCCGGAGCTGCCTCCGATGATGTCCGCCGTATTAACAAAGTTCAGTGGCGTCGCCAGCTTCACTTGCCCTTTGCGCGTCATCCAGCTCTCCGGCAGTTGGTAGGGAGGCTTGTCGCCGTGCGCCGCCGCATGCTGATAGGCGCCGCCCATGGTGGTGTAGTAGGGGTAGTTCTTGCCGCTCGCGGTATATCCCTCCACCTCGCCATAGCTGAGGCGCAAGGTGAAGCCGGCGTCCGGCGGTTCGCTCAGGCCGCCCATGGCAAAACGCACCTTGGCCAGCAGCGCTCCGTCCCGCCGTGCTACTGATTCCACCTCGTCCTCATACTGCTTGCGCACTTGGAGCGCCTGCGGCTCAATCTGACGCATCAGCACGATGAGCGGATCGGTGCTGGCCTTGATGGCGGCTTCGCCTCCGTTCCACAACTCC
>DASVBI010000436.1:0-7720 GCA_036375915.1 Terriglobales bacterium
GCAGCCCTCCACGGGGGCAAGTTCGAGGATGAAACCGTGCCTGTGCCGGTGAGCTTCAGCACGCCCAATGGCGCCAAGCCCAAGCGCATGGAAATTACCTTCAAGACAGACGAAGGCCCGCGCGCCGACACTTCCATGGAAATGCTGGCCGCGCTCAAGCCGGCGTTTCACGCCAAGGGAACAGTGACGGCGGGCAATTCGTCGCAGATGTCGGACGGGGCGGCCGCCGCGGTGGTCATGTCGGCCGAGCGGGCGCGGGCGCTAGGCATCAAGCCCTTAGCGCGCTACGTAGCCTTCGCCACGGCGGGGTACAAGCCGGAGGAAATGGGCGTTGGCCCGGTGTATGCCATCCCCAAGGCGCTGAAGATGGCCGGCCTGCAGCTCGCGCAAATGGATGTAATCGAACTGAACGAGGCGTTTGCAGCGCAGTCGCTGGCGGTAATCAAGGAAGCGGGCCTGGACCTGCAGCGAGTGAACGTGAACGGCGGCGCGATTGCGCTGGGACATCCGCTGGGCTGCACCGGCGCCAAGCTGACGGCCAGCATCATCCGCGAACTGAAGCGGCGCAACGGGCGCTACGGACTGGTAACCATGTGCGTGGGCGGGGGCATGGGGGCGGCGGGAATTTTTGAAAATGTTTCTTAACCACCGAGGACACAGAGGTCACAGAGGAATCCATAAATCTATGGTTAAATCGTCTGCATGGGAAGCGTAGTTGCCATACGAACCCTGCGGGTGAATGAGATCGAGGGGTCCATCCTCGGCGCGGCGATGGATGTACATTCAGCGTGCGGCCCCGGCATGGAATCAAACGCATCGTAAACGGCGCTGGCTGGGAATGAGCTCCACAAGAGATTTTTATGAGTGCTCTGTGACCTCGGTGTCCTCGGTGGTTAATAAAAGCCGTTTGTGCTGAAAGAAAAAGGGGAGATTTATGGCGACGACATCCGCGATACCTAAGACAAAGATACCCGGCGGCAGCTTTCTGCTGGAAGACCGGCCTACAAGCGAGGTCTTCACCCCGGAAGATTTCAACGAGCAGCACCAGTTGATCGCGCAGACGGCGGACGATTTCGCCACTAAGGAAGTGCTGCCGGTAGCCGACCGGATGGAGCACAAGGACTGGGCCCTCACCCGCGAACTGCTGAAGAAGACGGCCGATCTGGGGCTCACCTCGGTGGATATTCCCGAGGAATACGGAGGAGCCGAGATGGATAAGGTCAGCTCCTGCATTCTGGCTGACCACATGGCCAAGTACGCGGGCTTCGCGGTGAGCTGGGGCGGGCACACGGGGATCGGGACGTTGCCCATCGTGTTCTTCGGCACGGAAGCGCAAAAGAAGAAATACCTGCCCAAGCTGGCAACCGGGGAGATGATCGGCGCCTACGCGCTTTCGGAAGCTTCGGCCGGGTCGGACGCGCTCAACTGCCGCGCCCGCGCGCAGCTGGCGCCCGACGGCAAGCACTACGTGCTGAACGGCGAGAAGATGTGGATCACCAACGCCGGCTTCGCCGACCTGTTCACCGTGTTCGCCAAAGTGGACGGCGAGAAATTTACCGCCTTCCTGGTGGAGCGTGGCTTCCCTGGATTTTCGATCGGCGCGGAAGAGCACAAGATGGGCATTCGCGGCTCTTCCACTTGTCCGCTAATCCTCAACGACTGCCAGGTCCCGGTGGAGAACCTGCTGGGCGAGGTGGGCAAGGGGCATGTGATCGCGTTCAATATTCTGAACATCGGCCGCTACAAGCTGGGCGCCATGTGCGTGGGCGGGGCGCGAACTTCGCTGGACCACGCCATCGGCTATGCCAAGCAGCGCAAGGCCTTCGGCAAGTCTATCGCCGAATTTGGCCTTATTCAGGAAAAGCTGGCCGATATGGCCACGGAAATTTTTGTGGGTGAATCCATCGTCTACCGCACCGTGGGGATGATGGATGTGGCGCTGGGCGAGGTGGACAAGGCGGGGGCGAATGCGCTGGGCGAGGTCCGCAAGGCCATCGAGGAATACGCGGTGGAGTGCTCGGTGCTGAAGGTGTGGGGCTCAGAGATGCTGGACCACGTGGTGGACGAGGTGGTGCAGATCTACGGCGGATACGGTTTCGTGGAGGAGTATCCGGCCGAACGCGCCTACCGGGACGCGCGCGTGAACCGGATTTTTGAGGGCACCAACGAAATCAACCGGCTGATTATTACCGGCTGGCTGCTGAAGCGGGCCATGACCGGGCAGTTGCCGCTGCTGCCCGCCATCAAGAAACTGATGGACGAGGTGCTGGCCGGGCCCAGCCTGGGCGACGGCCTGGAAGGACCGCTGGCAGCCGAGCGCACGCTGGTAGGCAACGCCAAGAAGCTGGCGCTGTTCGCGGCGGGCGCGGCTTCCCAGAAGTACATGCAGGCACTGGTGGACCAGCAGGAAATCATGGGCGCGCTGGCCGACATGATCATGGAAGTCTATGCCATGGAGTCGGCGGTGCTGCGGGCGCAGAAGACGCTGGAGCGCAACGGCGAGAGGACAGCGGCTCTGGCGGTGGCCATGGCGCAGGTGTACCTGGCACATGGCATAGAGAAGGTGGAGGCGGCCGGGCGCAAGGTGATTGCCGCGATTGCTGAGGGCGACATGCTGCGCACCCAGATGGCGATTCTGCGGCGGCTGGGCAAACATGAACCGGTAAATACGGTGGCCCTGCGGCGGCAGATCGCTGCCCGCGTGATTGAGGCGGGGAAGTACGTGACGGCGTAAGCTGCTGCCGGTGTCGGAGACGCGACAAGTTGCGTCTCTACCGGCATGTGAGTTGTGCGCGAACGAGAGTTGACGGGTAGAGACGTTGCTCGCAACGTCTTCGCCATGTTGTCCCAACATAACATTCCACTGCATCTCAGCGCCCGGGGCCAGATTGCAAACGAAGTTCGGTATCGCGGATAATGGCGCCGCACTCCAAGGAGCGATACATGAGGAAAACACTGATTGCGGTTGGGGCCGGCGTGGTGGTCGTGGTGGTAGGGATCGTAGTATGGGCGCAGCAGGATAAGAGCAAGCGGCCCAGTCCGCCGGCCAACGCCAAGTGCCAGTTTGCGGACGGGCGAAGCGTGAACGTGGACTACAGCAGCCCGCGCATGAAAGGGCGGAAGATTTATGGCGGCCTGGTGCCCTATGGCCAGGAATGGCGCACCGGAGCCAACGAAGCCACCACATTCGACACCACCGCAAATGTAGAGATTGCGGGCACCGCCATTCCCGCCGGCCATTACACCCTGTTCACCGTGCCAGCGGAAGGAACCTGGAAATTGGTGATCAGCAAGAAGACGGGCGAGTGGGGGATCCCCTATCCTGGAAAGCAGTTCGACCTGGCGCGCGTTGACATGAAGACGCAGGCGCTGCCCTCCAATGTGGAGAACTTCAGCATCAGCTTTCAGAAAGCTGACCCAAAATCCTGCGTGATGAACGTGGATTGGGAGAAGACGCGGGCATACGTGGATATCGCGGAAAAGAAATAACGGCAGCGAAACTGGCAAGAAAGGTTTGAAAGGTTCGGGGGTTTCAAGGTTTCGCAGGTTTCACATCCCCAGACTCAGCCTCATACCTGCGGTTTCCAGCGCAGGACGGGCTTGCGGGCGGCAGCCACCTCATCCAGGCGCGAGACCCGGGTGCTGTGCGGCGCTTCCAGCACCACGTCGGGCGCCTTCTCGCACTCCTCGGCGATGGACTTCATGGCGTCCACGAACAGGTCCAACTCTTCCTTGGACTCGCTCTCGGTGGGTTCAATCATCATGGCGCCGGACACAATCAGGGGAAACGAAACCGTGTAGGGGTGGAAGCCATAGTCAATCAGGCGTTTGGCCAGGTCGCCGGTGCGTACGCCCTTTTTTGCCTGCAGACGGTCGCTGAAGACCACCTCGTGCATGGTGGGCGTTTTGTAAGGCAGGTCGTACACGCCTTCCAGGCCCTTACGGACGTAATTGGCGTTGAGCACCGCGTCTTCGGTGGTCTGGCGCAGGCCGTCGGGCCCGTTGGCCATGATGTAAGCCAGGGCGCGGATGTGCATGCCAAAGTTGCCGTAGAAGGCGCGCACCCGGCCGATGGAGTCCTTGCGGTTGTAGTCGAAGCCCAGTGTGCCGTCCGCCTTGGTCACGATGACGGGCACGGGCAGGAAGGGCTCAAGAAAATTCTTGCAGGCCACGGGTCCGGAGCCTGGTCCGCCGCCGCCGTGAGGCGTGGAAAATGTCTTGTGCAGGTTCAGGTGCATCACGTCCACCCCGAAATCGCCGGGGCGCACCTTGCCCACCAGGGCGTTCATGTTGGCGCCGTCCATGTAGAGCAGGCCGCCCTTGCCGTGCAGGATATCGGCAATTTTGTGGATCTCCTGCTCGAACACGCCCAGGGTGTTGGGATTGGTGAGCATGAGGGCGGCAACATCTTCATTCATCTGCGCCGCCAGTGAAGGCACATCCACCATGCCGGCGGAATTGGACTTGAGATTCTCCACCGCATAGCCGGCCATGGCAGCGGTGGCGGGATTGGTGCCGTGGGCGGAGTCGGGAATGAGAATTTTTTTGCGCGGATTCCCCTGCTTCTGCAGGTAGGCGCGTACCAGCAAGATCCCGGTAAGTTCGCCGTGAGCCCCGGCTGCGGGTTGCAGGGTGATGGACTGCATGCCGGTAATTTCCAGCAGGCAGTCGGTAAGGGTCTTGAGGATGCGCAAGGCGCCCTGGGAGATGCGCTCGGGCTGGTAGGGATGGCCGTTGGCCAGACCTTCGAAGCGCGATACCGCCTCATTCACTCGCGGGTTGTACTTCATGGTGCAGGAGCCCAGCGGGTACATGCCCAGATCAATGGCGTAGTTCCAGGTGGAAAGGCGGGTGAAGTGGCGGATGATCTCGATTTCGCTGACCTCGGGCATGTGGCCCAGGCCGGCGCGCTCGGCTTCGCCCAGCAGTTCGGCAGTATCCACTTCCGGAACATCCAGGGGGGGCAGCTTCCAGGCGGCCTTGCCGGGCGAAGACTTCTCGAAAATGAGGCCTTCGTTCTGGTTGACGTGGCGCGTGGCTTTCTTGACCTGGCTCACCGCACCACCTCCGGTTCCGGCTCAGGGCGGCGATTGCCCGCCGTTTGCGCCCGTGCCAGCGCGGCGGCCACCGCATCCATGGAAGCGCGGGTGCTGGTCTCGGTGCAGCACCACAGGGCGGCGTTGCCCAGCTCGGGATAGAACTTCTTCAGCGGAAAGCCGCCGACGATGTTCTCCTCCAGCAGGCGGCTGTTGATGACGTAGGGATCTTCCGCGGTCTGCAGGACAAACTCGTTGAAGCGCGGCCCACCGGCGAAGAGCACGCGTCCGTGGCGGCCAAAATGCTGGCGCGCGTAGGCGGTCTTGGCGAGATTCTGAACAGCCAGTTCCTTCAGCCCTTCGCGTCCGTAAACGGTCATGAAGACATTGGCCATGAGCGCGATCAGGGCCTGGTTGGTGCAGATGTTGGAGGTGGCCTTTTCGCGGCGGATGTGCTGCTCGCGCGTGGCCAAAGTGAGCACGTAACCGCGCTTGCCGTGCTTGTCGCGGGTTTCGCCCACCAGCCGTCCGGGCATCTGGCGCACGTACTTTTCGCGGGTGGCAATTACCCCGGCATAGGGACCGCCAAAACCCAGAGGGACGCCGAAGGACTGTGCCTCCATGGCGACGATGTCGGCTTCCGCCGGAGGCTTGACGATGCCCAGCGAAACCGCTTCGGAAATGGCGACCACCAGCAGCGCGCCTTTGCTGCGGGCAAGATCGGCGAGGGCGGGGATGTCCTCAATGGTTCCCAAGAAATTCGGAGACTGCACCACAATGCAGGCGCAGTCGTCGCCCAAGGTCTTCTCCAGTTCCGCCGCCTTGACGCGGCCATCATCGCCGAAGCCGACGGTGGTGAGCGGCATATCCTGATGCTGGCCGTAAGTGGCCAGCACTTCGCGGTATTCGGGATGCACGCTGCGGGCGATGACCACGCGGCGGCGGCCGCTCACACGCATGGCCATCATGGCGGCCTCGGCGGTAGCGGTGGAACCGTCGTACATGGAGGCGTTGGCCACCTCCATGCCGGTGAGCTCGCAGATCATGGTCTGGAACTCGAAGATGGACTGCAGCGTGCCTTGGGAAATTTCCGCCTGGTACGGCGTATAAGCGGTAAGAAACTCGCCCCGCGAAATAATGGTATCAATCACGACCGGGCGATAGTGGTGATAGGCGCCGGCGCCGAGAAAACTGGGCAGACCCTTGCCGTTCTCACGCGAGCACCTCTGGAACCACTCCAGGATTTCCGGTTCCGACATCTGCCGCGGCAGACGCAACTCGCGGTTCAGGCGGTATTCAGCGGGGATAGGAGCGAACAGGTCGTCAATGGAGCGCGCTCCGAGAGTGCGCAACATCGCCTCGCGGTCCGCCGGCGATTTAGGAAGATAGCGCATGAGTTAATTTTGTAATTGAGTAATTTAGTAATTGTGTAATTGAAAAACGTCGTACGAGCAGACAAGCGCAGGGTAGCCATGCGCTCTGCAAATTACTCAATTACCCAATTACCCGATTACTCAATTCTAATGCGTTTCTTCGGCCACGAACTTTTCGTAATCGTCGGCCGAGAGCAACGCGTTCAATTCCTTGGCGTCTTTCAGCTTCAGCTTGAGCATCCAGGCTCCGTGGGCGTCGGAGTTTATCTTCTCCGGCGCGGTGGCCAGCTCCTGGTTGACTTCTGTGACGGTGCCGGAGGCGGGCGCGTAGAGGTCGGAAACCGCCTTCACCGACTCGACCGTGCCGAAAGTCTTGCCGGCGGTCAGTTCAGCGCCGATCTTGGGGAGTTCGACGAAAACAATGTCGCCCAGCGATTCCTGGGCATAGTTGGTAATGCCCACGGTGGCGGTGCCGCCATCCGGCTTAATCCACTCATGCTCTTTGGTGTATTTGAAATCCTTGGGATAGGCCATGCGCTCTCCACCAATGTGCCCCCTCAGGAGGGCTAACAATCGTTCAGGTTCTTTTTCCAGAGAGACGTAACAAGTTACGTCTTTACCCGCCTTTTGTCGCAGCCTCGGCGTCCTTCGCGTCCTCGGCGGTCTTCATTTCTTCGGGCGCTTGTAGAAGGGCGTGGGCACCACCTTGGCGCCCACTCCCTGCCCGCGAATCTCCACTTTCAGGGCCGTGCCCAGCTCCGCCAAGCCGGGCGGCACATACGCCAGAGCTATGTTCTTTTTCAAGAACGGGGCATAGGAACCGCTGGTCACGTAACCGGCTTCCCCGCCCGCCTGCTCCAGAACTTTATAGCCATCGCGGGCGATGCCGCGCTCCACCATCTCCAGGCCGACCAGGGTGCGCTTCACGCCCTGAGTGCGGGCACGCTCCAGCGCCGCGCGGCCCACGAAGTCGCCCTTCTCCATCTTACAGAATCGGTCCAGCCCTGCCTCCCAAACATTGATAGTTTCGGAAATTTCGTGTCCGTAAAGGGGAAGGCGGCCTTCCAGGCGCAGAGTGTTGCGCGCGCCCAGACCGCAAGGGAGCGCGTTGAACTCTTTGCCGGCGGCGAGAACTTCGTTCCAAACGCGGGCGCTGGTGGGCTCATCGGCGGGCACGTAGATTTCAAAACCGTCTTCGGCGGTGTAGCCGGTGCGGGCAATGAGAATGTTTTTCAACCCGCACACCGTGCCCTGGGTGAACCAGTAGAACTTAACTGCCGACAAGTCAGCGTCGGTGAGCTTTTGCAGCAG
>DASVBI010000392.1:0-3239 GCA_036375915.1 Terriglobales bacterium
ACCTGGGGCTCATCTACGAAGTCAAAGTCGAAGAAGGCGACGTGGTCATTGATATGACCCTTACTGCCCCGGGCTGCCCTTCGCACAACGAGATCAGCCAGGACATCCGGACCACCGTCCTCAACGTGCCCGGTGTGAACACCGTCAAAGTGAACGTCGTCTGGGACCCGCCCTGGGACCCCAGCCGCATCAGCCAGGAAGGCCGCGAGAAACTCGGTCTGGACGCCTGAGCGCAGGACTCACCACCGGGACGCGGAGACACAGAGAAAAAGCCGGGGTGGTAAAAACGGATTTTACAAATTTTTCGGAAGGGCACGGCTTCAGCCGTGCTGTACCAGCGCCCTAGGCTGGCGGCTTTAGCCGCTGGGGTCGGCTCACAGGTATGCTGCCGAGATTTATGAAGCCGGCTCTAAGAAGATCGCGATTGGGCATGAATGGCTGAGCTCCTCAGTGTGAACGGATATTTTTCCTGCCCTTCTCTGTGCCTCCGTGTCTCTGTGGCTAGAGCTCAGCGCTCGGGCAGGGATTCCAGGACCGGGACCGAGGAACCGGGCGCTTTCTTCCCATCCAGGCATTCTGGCGTGTACTTCTGCAAATCATCCAGGTCGGCGTTCAGCAGCCACACCGTGCGGCCACTGTAGCTCGCGATCAAGCGGCAGTTTTCCTCCTGGCTCCGTTCCCGCGCCCACACCACAGGCGCGCGCTGCAGGTCGGCGCGGTTCTCCACCCATTCTTCGTAGAAATCATGCTGTGGCCCATAGTGGACGAACACCAGTTGTTGCCCGGGAAGGGACTCCAGTCGCCTCTGCAGGGCAGCTCTCTCCCTGGCCCAGCGCTCCAGCGGGCCAGGTGCGCCTTGGGAACCCGCGGCCGCAATGACCAGCCCAAGCACGGGAAGGCCAAGCGCAAGAAGCCGGCCGGGCGCGCGCCCGCCATAGCTCCAGTCCCAGGCTCGACGGAGAGCTTGCACCACCAGCACGAAAGCCAGCGGCGCCACTGGGGCCATGTAGTGGGAATGAAAGCGCCAGGTTTCCAGCGCCAGCCCCAAGGCGACCAGCCCCATCGCGGCGAGCGCAACCCGTTCCCAGAATCCCGGGAAAAAACGCACCAGCAACGCCGCCTGTACCAGCAAAGCCACCAGCAGCGTCACCGTCCAGACGAGGCTCGGGGAGGGCCAGAACAAGAACCGGATAACCGCCAGTCCCTGCACAGCGGCAAAGACCACTGCCTGTAGCGCGCGCACTGTGCCCGGCCAGCGCTCAGCCCACACCAACAGCAAGAATGGCAGCGAGAGCGCCGCCCCAAACGCAAACTGCCAGAGGCCGAAAAGCTTGCTGGTGACAAATGCCAGGCGGTAAGAACTATGAGCCCAGCGCCAGGCCGCCAGTGTGTCCACCGCCGCCGCCCTCATGGCCGCATCCTGCAATTGCGGCCAGGGACGCAGGCGCTGAAAGATGAAGCTAGGCACGGCGTCGTACTGCTGTTCGTACACCTGGTACGGCACGTGCCAGGGATTCCCCGTCACACGCTGGTTGTACGCCAGCATCAGCAAGGCGCCCAACAACCCGACTGCGCCGGCGGGGACCGCCACTTCGCGGGCGAACCGGCGCCAGCCGTTCCGCGTGCCCAACCCACGCGCGAGTAACGCCCAACCCGCCGGCAGCGCCGCCAGCAGGCCTTCGAACGGGCGTGTGTTGGCCAGAAGCAGCAGCCCCACCGCCAACCATAGCGCATTGCTGCCGCGCCTCCAGCCCTTGTCCTGGCTCGCGATTCGCCGCACTGCGCCGTAAAACAACGCTCCGCCCAGGGCAGCGACCATCCCGCCCCAGTAGCTCTGGGCCCAATGTCCAAACAATGCGAGCTGAAATGCCGCCAGCAGCGCGCCGTACAGCGCCCATGTTTCCCCCACCCACGCCTGCAGCATCCAGCACAGAGCTGCGCAGGCCAGCGCCGAGCCCAACCACACCCCGGCCAGTGGACTCGCAGCCAGCCGCTGCCCCACAGCCAGGAACAGCGCCTGCCCGGGCGGATATTTGGATTGGTAACTGGGACGAACCAGCACTTCCGGGGTTTCAAAATGCTGCCACTGCGCCGGCGTGGGGTTGGTCACCCGGCCGGAGGCAAAGGTATCGGCTCCCAGCAGATAGCTGAACTCGTCCGGCGCGACTGGCAGCGGCGGCTTCCACCAGCTGACCAGCGCATCGCCTCCAAAGGCGACCAGGGCGGCCAGCACAATGGCCCAGGCGCGCCGCCGGGCAAGTCTTCGAAATGCCGGCAGGATCCCGCCCTGCTCCAGCAAGGAGCCAATGGGCTGCCAGCGCACGAGGAGAGCTGCCAGAAACAGCCCCAGCCCCCCCAGAACGCTCCCTGCCTGCACTGGATTGAGGTTTGCAGCCGCCATGCCGAAGATTGCGCGTTTCTCCGCATAGTAGCAGTTGTGGAGCTCTGCATTTCCTGGCAGGGGGGCATCTTCACTGCCGTGCCTGGCATCGCATCCTTCAGCTTCACAGCGGCGCGCCCCCGTCTAACCAAAGACCCGAATCGCATGCCGGATTCCGAGTGCGGCAACTTTTTTCTGGGGTACGCCCGTAACTATCCCGGGCCGCCCGCGAGCCGGCAGCAGAGATTGAGGTTTATTCGTTAGCTCCGCCATGGTCGTCGAACACCAGCCCGGCGGCACCCGCCTTCTTGATGTCCTGGATCGCGTATTGGACAAAGGCATCGTCATTGACGCCTGGATACGCTTCCAGCTCGCCGGCCTTGACCTGATCACAATTGATGCCCGCGTGGTTGTGGCCTCCATTGAGACGTACATCAATTACGCTGAATCCCTGCGGGGCACCTCCGGCGTCTGGCTTCCCCAGGCTGCTTCCCCCGGCGCCGAATCCATGCCTGCAAACAGGACTAGGCACAGGCGCCTTCCTCCAAAAATCGCATAAGCGCTCAGGCGGCTCCGTTTTTGTGCGGGGGAGCTCCCCGCGGCTTTGCCGGACACACGTGCAGATTTTCGGCAAAGGCCAGCAGCTTGAGATTGCTGGCAGCTATGGTGTGCTGGCAGTGCAGGCAGGTTGAAATGGTGAGTTGCTCGTTGGGGCCCGGGCGGCGCATGAAACCCAGTGCCTTATCCGCCAGGGTCAGATAGTTGTCAACGAATTCTTGCAGTTCGCTGGGCTCGTCCGCTCCACTGGAACCGCAAATCGCGCTTTGGGATACGTTTTCTTCCTGGTCAGTCTGGAGCT
>DASVBI010000324.1:0-3013 GCA_036375915.1 Terriglobales bacterium
TGAGGTAGATGGCCTGTCTCACCGCGTTGATCGCGATGCCGGCGGCGTGGTGCATGCGCCGGCTCCTGCAGTGGTGGTCTCCGTTGCGGTGCAGCCTGGGGATGCGGTTTCGGCGGGAGACCGAGTGGCAGTGCTGGAAGCCATGAAGATGGAAATGGAGGTGGTTGCTCCATTCTCCGGCCAGGTTCGCGCCGTGATGGCAATACCCAATGTGCAGGTGGATGCCGGGGCACCCCTGCTGCAGATTGAACCCGCCGCCATCCAGCAGGCAATCCCATCTGCCGAGCGGCTGAATTTCGAAGCCACGCGTTCTCCGCAAAAAATCGAACAGGACAAGACGCTGCCCGCTTTCGAGAACCTGCGGGAGGTGCGGCAATTCATGCTGGGTTTTGATGTGGATCCGGCGCAGACCGCGCGCCTGCTCTCCGACTCCGCTAAAAATGACGTAATGCTCGAAGACAACGACGAGATACTCAGGCGCGAGGATGAAATCCTTCACATTTTTGTGGACATTTGCTCTCTGTTTCATCGTGAACCCAAGGTAGAGGGGTCCAATTCCGCAGAGGTAGCTAGCGCTGAAACCCAGCTTTTCACCTATCTTCGGGCGCTCGACACACGCGGCGCGGGGCTCCCATCAGGCTTCGTTGACGCCCTCCAGAGAACCCTGGCGTATTACGGAGTGCAAACACTGGAGCGTTCGCCGGAACTGGAGCAGGCCCTGCTCTGGGTTTACAAGTCGCATCAGCGCATCGAGCAGCAGACGGCCCTGGTGCTTGCCGTGCTGGAGCGCCGGTTGAGGCAGATGCAGGTCTTTGCCCCCAAGGCCGACGAGGCCTTCCGAGCGCTGCTGGAGAACATAATTTCTGTAACCCGTGGGACCTTGCCGACGGTCAGCGACTTGGCCCAGGAACTACGCTATCTCTGTTTCGATCAACCCGTGTTCGAGCGCGCTCGTCAGCAGCTCTATGACCAGATGGAAGATTACCTGTCATATCTAACCGGGAACCCGCAACCCAGCGACCGCGTGTTGCTGTCTCGCGCCCTGATTGAGTGTCCCCAGCCGTTAATGGGCTTGTTCTCCCGCCGTTTCGCCAGCGCCCAACCCGCCGCTCGGCAACTGATGCTGGAGGTACTCACCTGGAGGTATTACCGGGCCGCCGGCCTCTCCCAGTTCCGCACATTGAACCTGAATGGCCAATGCGTTGTCTCCGCCGAATACGATGAGGATGGGAAGCGAGTCCATCTCTTTACCACCTGCGCCGAGTACGGCGGCCTGACCGAGTCAGCCCAAGCCCTGTTCCCGATGATTGAGAAGGTGCCGGCGGACCATGATGTGGCAATTGATTTTTACTTGTGGCGCTCTGCTTGTGGGGACGAAGCCGAGGCCGTGCAGCAGGAAGTTCATTCGCGGTTGAACCAGGCGAGCTTTCCCCGTCCTATTCAGCGCGTTGTAGTGATTGCCTGTGGCGCCACGAACGGCTGGGGCATCAGCGGCACGCAGCACTTCACTTACCGGCTTCGCGACAACACTTATCAGGAAAAGGAGCTCTACCGGGGAATTCATCCCATGATAGGCAAACGCCTGCATCTCTGGCGGCTTGCCAATTTTAAAAGTGAGCGGCTGCCGTCAGTTGAGGATGTGTATCTGATCCACGGCATTGCCCGTGACAATCCCAAGGATGAACGCCTGTTTGCGGTGGCGGAAGTACGCGATGTCACACCCGTCCGCGATCAAGCCGGCCACATCGTGCAATTGCCCCACATGGAACGGATGTTTGCCGAGGCCATGGCCGGCATAAGGCTGTTCCAGTCGCGCCGGCAATTGAAGGATCGCCTTCACTGGAATCGCATACTGCTTTATGTTTGGCCGCCGCTCCACTTGGGTATGGAGGAATTCCACAGCATATTGCGCCGGCTCGCTCCCTCCATGGAGGGATTGGGTCTGGAGCAGGTGGTGGTGTGTGGCCGCATTCCCCATCCTCAAAGCGGCGAATTGCGAGAGATGGTGGTTCGTATTTCCCTTCCCGCGGGCGCTGGTTTGCGTGTGACCATTCGCCCTGCCACCAATACGCAACCGCTCAAACCTTTAAGCGAATATGAGCAGAAGGTCATTCGCATGCGCCGGCGCGGCCTTATTTACCCCTACGAGATCATCAAAATGCTTACACCCGCTGCGGAAGACGCTCCCAGCGGGTTCCCCCCCGGTGAGTTCGTGGAGCACGACCTGAGCCCAGATGGCCAGCTCGTGCCCGTCAATCGGCCTCATGGCCAGAATAAAGCCAACATCATCAGTGGGATAATTCGCAACTTTACCTCCAAATGTCCCGAGGGTATGACCCGGGTTCTGCTGTTGGGCGATCCCAGCAGGGATCTGGGAGCAATCGCTGAACCGGAGTGTCGCCGTATCATCGCCGCTTTGGATCTGGCAGAAAGAAAGGGTGTTCCCCTGGAATGGTTTCCTATCTCCGCCGGCGCCAAGATTTCCATGGATAGCGGCGTGGAGAACATGGACTGGATTGCCCGCGTCCTGCGTCGTCTTGTCGAGTTCACCCAGGCGGGCGGTGAAATAAACCTGGTGGTGGACGGTATCAACGTTGGAGCCCAGCCGTATTGGAACGCTGAAGCCACCATGCTGATGCATACCCGCGGCATCCTGATCATGACTCCTAATGCGGCTATGGTGCTTACGGGGAAACGGGCGCTGGATTATTCCGGCAGCGTCTCCGCGGAGGACAATCAGGGCATTGGTGGCTATAGCCGGATCATGGGTTTGAACGGACAGGCCCAGTACTGGGCACAGGATATTCACGAGGCCTGCCACATCCTGTTGCGCCACTACGAACTGACCTACGTTATGCCCGGGGAGCGGTTTCCCCGGCCCGCGACTACCACCGATCCCAGCGAACGTGATGTGTGCGCCTGTCGCCATGCCGATGACGGCGAAAACGGTTTCACGCGCGTGGGCGAGATTTTTTCCGATGAGACGAATCCTGGACGCAAGAAGTCTTTCGAC
>DASVBI010000221.1:0-8018 GCA_036375915.1 Terriglobales bacterium
GTCAGCTTACCTGGATGTACTAATAAACGAAAACTCTCTCTAAATTCATCCCCTAGATCTGAGGATAGTGTGACCAAGTTTGTTCTTGCCGACCATTTCGACTCGCTTCGACCTGTGCAGCTCGCATGGAAAGCAGCAGGATCGAGGTGAATATGCATGGGACAGAAATCGCACTTGAGCCGGCAATGAGGACAGATACTGCTTTAGCCTCGAGCAGGACGCGGAAAGGCTTGCCTCAAGGAGCGCTGCGCGTGGGCCTTCTCGGTTGCGGCAGAGTCGCAGAGTATCATGCCGGCTTTTTAAAGCCGCTGAAAAACGCAACTCTCGTTGGTGTAGCTGACACGAACAGCACCGCGGCCCATGCTTTCGCGGAACACCACGGAGTTCCGAATGTTTATAGTTCGCTGGAGGAGTTGCTGAATGCAACCCCAATAGACGCGCTGCACGTGCTTACGCCGCCTTTTTCCCATTACGAATGCGCCCGGCAGGCGCTGGACCGCGGCATACATGTGCTGGTGGAAAAGCCCATGGCGCTCAGCTCCGCCCAGGTGACCGACCTGTATGAGCGGGCGGCTAAAAATGGGCTGTATCTGTGCCCAGATTACCCGCAGCTGTTTCATCCCAAGATGGAGAAGGTGATGAACCTTATCCAGAGCGGACAATTAGGCCGCGTCGCTCATGTGGAGAGCCACCTGACTCTGAGGCTCGATATTCCGGAATTGCGCGATGCCGTAGGCTTGCCTTGGAGTTTTCGCCTGCCCGGGGGATTGCTGCACAACTACATTACCCACCCGCTTTATCTGGTGCTGGCGCTGGCTGGGCAACCCAAGTCGGTCAATATCTGCGCCCGCAGCTTCGGGAGCCTGCCGCAAGAGCTGGCAGATGACCTGGTCGTAAATATTGACGGCGCGGACTGCACAGCATCGGTACACCTTTCCTTCTTACCTCAACCCGCGGTTTACGATGTGCGAATTTATTGCGAGGGAGGCACCGTATCGGTTGATTTTGAGACCCAGACAATGGTGGTGAGCACACCCGGTTCCCTGCCCCGCTCGCTGCAGCGTGCCGCCTCTCCCATCGCTCTTGGCTGGCGTTATTCACGGGAGAGCATCGCCAACATCGTTGATTTCCTTCGTGGCCGTCTGGTTCCGTATGCTGGTCTCCAGGTACTGATCAGCCGCTTCTATGACAGCATTACAAACGGCGGTCCTGCGCCAATCTCACCGGAGTTGGCAGTCTCAGTAAGCGAAGTAGAGGATGCAATCGTCCAGCATCATGCCAAGTGGCATTTAGACCTGACCCCCCGGCCATCCCGGCTTTCTTCTTCCGCAAGTAAAGTGAAGGTTCTCCTCACGGGAGCAGCCGGCTACGTGGGATTCCGGGTGGCGAAAAAACTCCTCGCCGATGGCTACTACGTCAGAGCATTGGTGCGGCCCACAAATCACGTGGCGCGGCTGGAACAGCTTGGAGCGGAGGTCGTATTCGGAGACATACGCAGTCGCGACGATGTGGCCGCGGCCGCCGAAGGAATGGACGCCATCGTCCACCTGGCAGCCGCTCTCCGCGGGCGCCGGGAAGTAATCTTGCAGACCTGTGTGGAAGGCACGCGAAATGTGGCCGAAGCAGCAACTCGCCACAATATCAAGCGGGTGGTCTATCTCAGCTCCATGGCGGTTTACGACTTCTTGAAAGCCAGAAAGCAGATCAGCGACGATACTCCGCTGGAAAGTGCGCCTGAATTCCGGAGCGCCTACGCTTGGGCGAAGAGACTGGCGGAAGATGTGGCCTTATCTCATCTGGGGGACAATGGGCCCTCGTGGACGGTGCTCCGCCCTTCTTATGTGATCGGGGGAGATCGCAACCTTCTGGCTGCATTGGGACCGAAAATAGGGCCGCTCGTCATCTGTCTTGGCGGTCCCGGCAAGCGTCTTCGGCTGATCCACGTGGATGATTTGTCTGCCGCGATCGCACGCGTCCTGGAAAATGAAGCCACGCGAGGAAAGGTCTTCAACATTTCTGACCTGATGCCGGTCAGCTCGCGAAAATATTGGAAGGCAGTTCGCAAGGTAAGCGGCGGAAAAGTGCGGATGATTTACGTTCCTTATGTTTTCGCACGGACCGGAGCTTTGGCATTGAACACGCTGAGCAGACTGAAAGGGAAAGGACCGCGAATCCATACCAGGCAACTACGATACCTTTTCAATGACAGCATTCCCATCAGCGACAGCTTATGCAGCCAAACCGGCTGGCAGCCTCGAAAGAACCTGGTGGGGGACCTGGTCAGCGAGCAGCTTTCGCGGCAAAGCACGGCAAGGCAGGCGGGGGGAGCAGTATGAAGGTAGTGATCTTCTGCGGCGGACTCGGCATGAGAATCAGGGATGGTAATGAGTCCGTGCCCAAACCCATGGTGCACATCGGGAACAGGCCCATTCTGTGGCATGTGATGAAGTACTACGCTCATTTCGGCCACAAGGATTTCATTTTGTGCCTGGGATACCGGGCGGATGCAATCAAGAATTATTTCCTTACTTATAACGAATGTCTTTCGAATGACTTTGTGCTTTCCAACGGTGGAAAGGGAGTGCAGGTCCTGCATTCCGATATCCACGACTGGACCATCACCTTCGCTGACACCGGAGCCACTGCCAACATCGGGCAAAGGCTGAAGGCGGTGCAACCTTATCTGCAGGGAGAAGAAGTTTTCCTCGCCAACTATAGCGACAACCTTACCGACTGCGATCTCCCCAGCGTTCTGGATCACTTTTACAACTGCGATAAGATAGGCACCTTTCTTTGCGTGCGCCCGTCGCTCAGCTGCCACTACGTTTCTCTGGACAACGGAGGTTTGATCCAGGAAATCCGCACTATGGACCAAAGCGGAATTTTGATCAACGGCGGATACTTCGTCTTCAAGCGTTCAATTTTTGACTACATCGAAGATGGTGAGGATCTCGTGCAAGAGCCTTTTCGCAGGCTGATTGCCCGGGAGGAATTGGCCGGCTACTCCTACGACGGGTTTTGGAAGAGCATGGATACGTTCAAAGAAAAACAGGAATTGGACGAACTGTATAGCAAGGGAATGGCACCCTGGCAAGTTTGGAAGCGGCCGACCAATGGCCGGGTACTGGTTGCCGCCGAAGAGCAAGCCTTATCTGCTTGACAGGCGGAGGGCAGTGGAATGTGAATCAAGGGTTGTGTATGGCCGCATCGAAGCCCAAGCCGACAAGGGATTCAGGGTTGGATAGCTGAATGAAACGCGTATTGCTGGTTGCATTCGCCTATCCGCCAATGACCGATAGCGGCGCTGTGCGGGCAGCAGGGCTGGCGAAGTATCTGCCCAGTTTTGGTTGGGAACCCCTTGTTGTTACTCCCAGGACGCCGCCGGGCGAACGGCCAGCGGCGGCCGTCTTGGAAACTGATTACCGGGATGTATTGGGGGAGCTGAAAGCAAGGTTTCGCCTGGACCCCAATCGTGGATTGCACCAGCAATTGAAATTGCCCCAAGCCGTGCGCCCCGGCGCGCCTGCTCCCCATACCAGGGTGATCGGCTGCATCAAGTCGCTCATTACTTACCCCGATCCGACCAAAGGCTGGATTCCCTTCGCCACCCAAGCGGTGACGGAAGCCGCGGGTCGCAACAGCATAGATGCCATTCTGACTACTGCGCCACCCATTTCCGCTCATCTGATCGGCTACAAACTCAAACGCGCCTTGCGCGTTCCCTGGATAGCCGATGCCAGGGACCTATGGATAGGACCTGAAAACCAGAGCAGCGCGATTCATCTTCCCATGCGCTGGCTGGAAAAGAAAACGCTCTCCCATGCGGATGGTCTGGTCACTGTGTCAGAACCTTGGGCCAACTTCCTTCGAAACCGGCATCGTCGCGTTCCGGTGTTTTCCATCCTGAATGGGTTTGATCCTGCGGAACTGGCCTCTGGCTCGCAATCTCTCACACCATTTTTTTCCATAACCTACACGGGAATCCTTTACCAGGGCCGTCGGGATCCCACTCTTCTTTTCGAGGCTCTGCAGGAACTCCTGGCGGAGAGGGTGATTCCTCGAGAGGAACTGCGAGTTCGTTTTTACTGTCCGATTGAACCCTGGTTGACGGCCTTGGTAGAGCGCTACGGGCTGCAAGACGTGGTCGAACTGCACGGGGTCATCTCAAGGGCGGAGGCCCTTAAGAAGCAGAAGGAATCCAGGCTGCTGCTTCTGCTTGGCATGAGTGTTGCTTCCGATTCTGGCTGCTATCCAGCAAAGGTCTTCGAATATCTGGCCGCGCGCCGGCCAATCCTGGCGCTGGGCGGCCTTAAGGGCACGGTCACTCAATTGATGGAGGAAACACAAGCCGGTGCACACTTATTTGGAAAACCGGAACTGCGGGCCTGTTTGGCTGAAGCCTATCGTCAGTATCGTGAAAAGGGAGATGTAGCCTACCGGGCAAAACAAGCGGCAGTTGAACAATATACTCAGGTTGCAATGGCTGGTAGATTTGCGACCCTCCTGGATTCGCTATCCGACGGCCGCGTCACCCTCCCCCTCGAAGATGCGGCAGTGGCCTCGTCCTGAGCGCCAGGCTTAACCACCCCGTCGAATTCCTATGAAGTCGTCCGCATCGTTTCATTTTTCTGCGGAACCGCACTGCCGAGGAAACTACATTGTTCCGGGCGCTGACGCGAGCGCGCTGCGTTCGTTCACATTTCCCACACCGCGCTTGAATACGCTGTTTCCATGCCACGCACAAAACGCATAGTCAACAACATCCTGTCGAATTGGTTTGCGCTGGGCGTGACCACGGTGGTCGGCTTTTTCCTGTCGCCCTTTGTGGTCCACCACCTGGGCAACATCGCCTATGGCGTTTGGGCGATTATTGCGTCACTTATCTCCTACATGGGGTTGCTCGACCTCGGAATGCGAGGCGCGGTTACCCGTTTCGTTTCCAAGGGAGCCGCCCAGAAAAATGACCAGGAATCCAACGAAGCGGTCTCAGGCGCGCTCTGGATCCGGATCTGGATCGGACTGGCGGTAATCGTCACCGGGCTGATCTTCTCGCTCGGCTTCGAACATATTTTTGTAATTCCTATCGAACTGCAGCGCCAGGCGCGGTTGGCGGTACTGGTCACCGCGGTTACGGTCGCCATTAATCTGTGTTGCGGGGTATTCGGCGGTGTTCTGGCCGCGCTGCACCGCTACGACTTGAGCAGTGCGGCTTCCATTCTGCAGACGTGCAGCCGCGCTATCGGATTTGTATTTCTGCTGTGGAGCGGACATGGCATTCTTGCTCTGGCTCTGTGGGACCTTTGCACAGCTGTGGTCTCCAACCTGCTCACCGTCCTTCTCTGTTTCCGGGCTTATCCCCAACTGAAGGTTGTGTTCACCCGCCCCAGCCGGGCGGTGCTGGCCAAGCTCTGGAATTACAGCTTTTATGTCTTTCTCATCAATTTGGCGATCCAAGTCACCTACTACAGTGACAACCTGGTAGTGGGCGCTTTTCTGTCGCCGGCGGCCGTGACCCTTTACGCCATCGGTGGAATTCTTATCATCTACGCGCGTCAGATTGTTTCTTCCATGACGACGACCTTCACCCCGCTGGCCAGCACCTTCGAAGCCGAAGGCAATTACGGCAATCTCTACCGGCTGCTGATCAACGGCACGCGCGCCTCGCTAATCGTTTCGCTTCCCATTGAAGTTGCTTTGTTCTTTCGCGGCCACACCTTCATCCGCTTGTGGATGGGCGAGCAGTACGCAGGACCATCAGGAACCGTACTCGAGATCCTGTTGCTCTCCATGGTTTTTAGTTCGGCTATTACTACCGCCTCCGGAATTGCGTACGGACTGGAGAAGCACAAGCGCGTGGCATTCTGGGCGATTGGCGAAGCCGTGGCCAATTTGACATTAAGCATAGTGCTGGTCCGCCGCATGGGTATCTACGGAGTAGCCTGGGGCACCGCTATCCCCAGCGTGATCGTCGAAATTGTTCTCTGGCCTCATTACATCTGCAAATTGCTGAACATTTCGGTCAAAAATTACTTGTGGCAGGCTTGGGGACGAACCGCGCTGGCGGTGGTTCCTTTCTCGCTAGGCTGCGTGGTTATTGAGCGATTTTGGCCGGTTCACAATCTGGCATTCTTCTTTCTCCAGATCGCCTTGCTCTTGCCACTGGTTCCGCTTGCACTGGTGCTGGTTTTCCGGAAGGAAGTCATGAAACAGGGAAAAGGCTGGATCAAAAGCTGGAGGACTTCAAGACAATTGAACGAAGAATATGAGTCAACCACCGCTGTATCCTGAGATCGGGGTAGTGGCCCTGGTGCCCGACCGGTGGACGCCGCAATGGCAGCCTCGTCATTTCGTGCTCAGCCGGCTCGCAGCCTATTTTTCTGTTGTATGGGTAAATTATCCCCACGGGTGGCGTAAAACGCTTTCTGCGCTGCGGGAGCGCGGTGCGACCGACTACCCGCCCTGCCCTCCCGGACTGCAAATTTACCGCCCCGAACCCTGGCTTCCGCTTGTTGGACGTCCGCAATGGCTGGGTGAGTTCACTTCGCGCCAGCGGCTCTTAAGAGCCTGCCGTCTGCTGCGTGCCCGAGGGTGCCGCAAAATCGTGGTTTACATCTGGCGGCCCGAGTTCGCGCGCGCTCTAAAACAGCTGCCATGGGATTTGAGCGTCTACCACGTTGACGATGAGTACTCATTCTCCTCGACTGAGACCGCCATCTCTGCCGAGGAGCTAGCCCTGTTGCAGTCGGCCGGGCAGGTTTTTATTCATTCTCCCGCTCTGCTGGAGAAAAAAGGGAGGTTTAACAGAAACACCGAGTTTGTGCCCAATGGGGTGGAGTATCAGGCGTATGCCACCCCGCTAGAGGAGCCCGACGATCTGCGAAGGATTTCCCATCCCAGAATCGGGTATGTCGGACACCTGAAGCAAATGCTCGACTGGAAGCTGCTGCAGGAGCTCAGCGCAACGCACCCGCAATGGTCATTCGTCTTTGTGGGTCCGACCAGCCCGCACCCGGCAATCGCGCTTGCGCTGGAGCAGATGGCAGGCCGGCCCAATGTGTACTTCCTGGGCGCAAAAAAGACGGAAGAACTGGGCGCTTACCCTCAACACTTCGACGCATGCATCATGCCTTATAAGGTGGATGACTACACCAGATACATCTATCCGCTCAAGATGCACGAATACCTGGCCAGCGGCAGGCCGGTGGTGTCGGCGCCGATCCGCTCGGTCAGAGAATTTGAGCACGTAATCGGAATCGCGAACACTCCAGGGGAATGGTCGAGCGCCCTCGAGCGCGCCTTGTCAGCAGAAGAAAACACGCCACAAGCGTTCGCTTCGCGCCGCGACGTGGCCCGCCAGCACGACTGGGATGCGCTCGTCCATCGCATCGCCCGGACAATCAAGGAGCGACTTCACCCCGATCTGGCCAGCTCCCGAGCCCGGGACTCGCACTCAGTTTCGTTATCTGCGCCTCTTCTCTAATCCATGTGGCAATAGCCGAGGCTGGAAAGCTTTATGAGCAGAAGTAGGATTAGACTCATACTCTGTATATCCACGTTTATTTGTCTTCTGTCAGCATGTCTCAGCCTTGCTCAAGTCTCGGTTCTGACCCAGCACAATGACAATGCCCGCACCGGCCAGAACCTCAGCGAAACCATTCTCAATACCTCCAATGTGAACGTCAGTAACTTTGGAAAACTGTTCTGGCGCACAGTTGACGGCTACATCTATGCCCAGCCCTTGTATGTATCCGGCTTAAACGTCGGGGGCGCGACGCGCAATGTGGTGTTCGTTGCCACCGAACATAACAGCGTGTACGCTTTCGACGCCGATGACCCCAACCATCCCACGCCCCTATGGCGCGTGAATCTGGGTACGCCGGTGCCTGCCAATGACGTGTGCAACGCGGTTGCCTCTTGCCCCTACGATGACGTGCAACCTGAGATTGGCATTACCGCCACTCCGGTAATTGATTCGTTGGCGAACGCCATGTACGTGGTGGCTCATACCAAAGATACAA
>DASVBI010000338.1:0-3721 GCA_036375915.1 Terriglobales bacterium
ACGTCCACATTGCGGGCCACCACGATGCCGTTAATGGGCGAACGAATAATGGTGTGGTCAAGGGTGGTCTTGGCCACCTGCACCGCGGCCGCTTTCAGGTTCACCTGGGCGGCGGCCTGCTTCACCTGCGCCTGGGCCGCAACCACGGCCGCGTTGTTGGTATCGGCGCTGGCCTTCGCCAGGTCGAACTGCTGCGCGCTTACCACGCCATCCTTCACGAGGGCCGCGTTGCGGGCATAGTCGGCTCTGGTTTGCGCCGCGCCCGCTTCCGCCTTGGTCAGGTCCGCCTGGACCGAGGCCAGGGTGGCGCGCGCATTTTGCAGGTCGGCTTCGGCCTGCAGCAGCGCTCCCTGCAACAGCGAGGGATCCAGTTGCGCAATCACTTCATCCTTTTGCACGCGCGAGTTGAAGTCGGCGTTGAGCCTGGAGATCGTGCCCGAAACCTGCGACCCGACCTGCACCGTGGTGACCGCATTGATGGTGCCGGTGGCCTGCACCACGTCATTAATGGTGCCGGTCTGCGCCTTGGCGGTGAAATATTGGGCCTGGTCCTTGCGCCCGAAGGTGAAGGCCGCCAGCAGAACGATCAGCCCGATCGCGGTCAGCGAGAGAAGCCATTTATTGCGCAGCAGCTTCATAATCTTCCTTCTTTCCCCTAACCATTTGATCCCTGGGCCATCCCGCCTGGCGTAAAGAGTCAGTCAGCGCGGGGTAAAGTTTTGTAAAGACCAGCCGCCGGAAGCCTCCCGGCTGGCCGGCTTCCCGGCTACTGGCCTGGAGGCTGGCTCTGCGAGCCGCTCCCCAGCCACTTCTGCATGTGCTCCAACCGGCGCTGCTGCATCTGGTCGAACTTGGTCCGCTGTTCGGGAGTGAGCAGGCCGTAGATCTTGGACTGCAACTCCTGCCGGGCCACGATCAGGTTAGCCAGCGTCTGGCCTTGCTGGTTGGCGATGGCCTGCACCCTGGCCGAATCAAATTGGCCGTTCTGGGTGGCGGCCAGCATCTGCGCCCGTTGCGAGGCCATTTGCTGCATCAATCCCTTCAGAGCCGGACGCTCCGCCTCCACCAGCGATTTCACCTGCTGTTGCTGGGCGTCGGTCAGATCCAGTGTCCGGGTCAGGTGGGCGATGCGCCGGTTCAGGAAATCACCCCGGTGCCAATGCCTGCCGTGGCCGGCCAAACTCTGGCCCAGGGCGGCAACTCCAACCACCACCAGGAGCGCGGCCAGGCCGATTACAATGCGCTTGCCATTCATCTCTAACCCTCCATTAAGGTCTTGCTAATCAGGTAAACACGGGCGGCGTGCGGGAAGGGGTAAAGAGTCGGTCAAAGCGGGTAAATTTTTGTAAAGAAAGGCTTACACTTCTTTACATCTCGGCGCCCCTACTTGATGTAGAACAGGGACGAGGCCAATGGACCGCGTGCTGGTAGTGGACGATGACGTGGAGTTGTGCGACCTGGTAAAGGAGTTCCTCGAGCCCGAGGGGTTGCAGGTGGAAGCTGTCCACAACGGCAACCGCGGGCTGGAGCGGGCGCTTTCCGGAGAGCACGCGTTGGTGGTGCTCGACGTCATGTTGCCGGGTATGAACGGTCTAGATGTGTTGCGGAAACTGCGCGCCACCTCCACCGTGCCGGTGCTGCTGCTCACCGCGCGCGGCCAGGATGTGGACCGAATTGTCGGTCTGGAGCTGGGGGCGGACGATTATCTGCCCAAGCCTTTCAACCCGCGCGAACTGGTGGCCCGCATTCGCGCCATTCTGCGGCGCACTAAGGGCGGAGAAGGCGGCGAACGGCAGGCGCTGCAAACCAGCGTTCGCGTGGGCGATATCGAACTCAATCCCGCCACCCGCACCGTGCTGCGCGGCGGCGAAGCCGTGGACCTGACCGCGGTGGAGTTCAACCTGCTGGACGTGCTGCTGCGTGAGGCCGGGCGCGTGGTCACCCGCGACGAACTGGCCAAAATCGCGCTGGGCCGTATGTTTTCTCCCTACGACCGCAGCATTGACATGCACATCAGCAAGCTGCGCAAGAAACTGGGAGAGGATGGCAAGGGAGGGGAGCGCATCAAGACGGTACGCGGAGTGGGATATATTTACGCCGCGCCGGGCGGCGACTGAGCGGCCATGCGAAGCATATTCCTCAAAATTTTCCTTTCCTTCTGGGTCACCCAGGCCCTGTTCCTGGTGCTGGCCCTGGTGCTGGCCGAGCGTCCCTCCGAGCGCGTCATCATGCGCTGGCACTCCCTCACCGCCGACGCTCTCAAACTCTACGACCAGAACGCCGTCTCCTTTCTGGAAAAGGGACAGGGTGACAAGGCTACCGCCTACCTGGAGCAACTTGAGCGCAGCGCTGATGTGCAGTTCTTCTGGTTCGACCCGCAGGGAAAGTTGCTGTTGGGCGAGGCGGAGGTTCCCCATAAGGTTCGCGAACTCGCGGCTCACGTGGCCCGCACCGGTCTGCAGGAATTCACACCCACACCCGGAGCGACCCTGGGCGGCCAGGTGGCCCTGGGAGCGGACGGCAAACGGTATGTGCTGGTGGCGCAAATCCTGCACGGACATGGCCCCTTCGCGTTGCGCCGCAGCACCGAGGAATTCATCACCCGCCTGGGGCTGGCCATCCTGGTCTCCGGCTTCGTGTGCTTCTGGCTGGCGCGTTACCTGACCGGGCCCATCGTGCGGCTGCGGGCGGCCACTCATCAACTGGCTGGCGGCAACCTCGGCGCCCGCGCGGCGGAAACCAAGCGCGGCGACGAGATCGCCGAACTGGTGCATGATTTCAACCGCATGGCTGAGCGCCTGGAGGTGCTGCTCAACTCGCAAAAGCAGCTCATCAGCGACATTTCCCACGAACTGCGTTCGCCCCTGGCCCGCCTGAATGTGGCCCTCGGTTTGGCGCGGCAGCGCGCCAGCGAGGATTCCATCAAGGCCCTGGACCGCATTGAACTGGAAGCCGAACGCCTCAATGAAATGATCGGCAAGCTGCTCACTCTGGCCCGCCTGGAAAGCGGCGAGTCGCCGGCGGAGCGCTCTCCCATCCACATTCTCGACTTGCTGCAGGAAGTGGTGGCGGACGCCGATTTCGAAGCCCGCAGCCGCGATTGCGGTGTCAAACTGGTACAGGCGGAAGACTGCACCACCCAGGGCAATCCTGAGTTGCTGCGCAGCGCCTTCGAAAATGTAGTGCGCAACGCGGTGCGCTACACCGCGCCCGGCAGCGCGGTCGAGATCCGGCTTCGTTGCCAGGCCCAGAACGGCAGCCCAGCCCAGGCGGTGCTGACGGTGCGCGATCACGGCCCGGGCGTGCCCGATCAGGAAATCGGCAACCTTTTCCGTCCCTTTTACCGCCTGGATGCGGCCCGCGAACGCCAGACCGGCGGCACCGGACTGGGACTGGCCATTGCCGAGCGTGCGGTTCGCCTGCACCAGGGAAGCATCACCGCCCACAACGAGGAGGGCGGCGGCCTGGTGGTGGAAATCCGCCTGCCGGCCTCGCCCGTGACCTCCCCCGCTCTGGCCGCCCAGACATAATTCTGCTCGCCGGCGAAACCCTTACCCCTCTTGCCTCATCCAAAGCTTCTGAGGTTGGTGTGTGGTCGGGAGCGGTTCTGCAGTCGCGACCGGGAAAATTGTCCATGGCAGCTAATGGTCGGCGTTCTTTCTTTCTGGTACTGGCGGTATTACTGGCGTGCGGCGTTCTGGGAGCGGTTTTTGGACAGGCT
>DASVBI010000236.1:0-7833 GCA_036375915.1 Terriglobales bacterium
ATCAGCTGGCGCAGAAAATCATCCGAGAGTAACTGCTCGGCCAAAAATTCCTCCCTTTGCGTTCCCCCTGGTCCCCGCCTCAAATCTTTCGCAGGCGAAACCAGTAGAACTGGTGCGGGCCCAGGGTCAGCAGGTATGGCGCATCTCCAATGCGGGGAAAGATGTTCCTGCCGAACATTTCCACTAGGATATATCCCTTGTAACGTCTCAAGTCCAGTTCCACCGCCTGCGCCGAACTGGAAAGATTATTCACCGCCAGCACCCGTTCATTGCCCAGTTGGCGCACGTAGGCCAGCACTCGATGATTGGGCGGCTGCAGGAACTCGATGGAGCCGCGTCCGAACACGGGCGTGGACTTGCGCACTTCGATCAGCCGCCGCATCCAGGACAACAGGGAGTGCTGCGAACGCTGTTGCGAAAGCACGTTGATGGCCTGGTAGCCAAACAGCGGGTTGAGAATGAGCGGCGAATAGAGGCTCTCCGGGTCGGCGGTGGAGAAGCCCGCGTTCCATCCGCCGCTCCACTGCATGGGGGTGCGAACCCCATTCCGGTCGCCGAGAAAAACGTTGTCTCCCATGCCAATCTCGTCGCCGTAGTAAATGATGGGTGTGCCGGGCAGCGACATCAGCATGCCATTCATCAACTCCACCCGCCGGCGGTCGTTCTCCAGCAGCGGCGCCAGCCGCCGCCGGATTCCCAGGTTGAGCCGCATGGTCTTGTCGCCCGCGTAGGCCTCGTACATGTAGTCGCGCTCGACGTCGGTCACCATTTCCAGGGTGAGTTCGTCATGGTTGCGCAGGAAAAGGCACCACTGGCAGCCCGGCGGAATTTCCGGAGTCTGCTGCAGGATTTCCATGATGGGCTTGCGATCCTCCAGCTTCAGCCCCATGAACATGCGCGGCATGAGCGGGAAGTGGAAAGCCATGTGGAACTCGTCATCATTGCCGAAGTAGGGGCGCAGGTCCGCCGGCCACTGATTGGCTTCGGCCAGCAGCATCCTGCCGGGATAGCCGGCATCCAGCCGTGCCCGAAAATCCCGGATGATGGCGTGTGTCTCCGGCAGGTTCTCGCAGGAGGTGCCCTCGCGCTCCACCAGGTAGGGCACCGCGTCCAGGCGGAAGCCGTCCACCCCCAGGTCCAGCCAGAACTTCATCGTCTGCCACATCTCCTCGCGCACTTCCGGGTTGTCGTAGTTCAAATCAGGCTGGTGGCTGAAGAAGCGATGCCAGTAGTAGGACTTGGAAACCGTATCCCAGGCCCAGTTCGACATCTCGCTATCGAGAAAAATGATGCGGGCGCCGCGATAGCGCGTGTCCGCCTCGCTCCACACGTACCAATTCCGCTTGGGATTGTCAGTGGAGCGGCGTGACTCCTGAAACCAGGCATGCTGGTCGGAGGTGTGATTGAGGACGAACTCCACGATTACCCGGATGCCGTGCTGGTGGGCCGCGTTCAGAAACGTGGTGAAGTCCTGCAGGGTGCCGTAGCTGCTGTGGACGGAGCGGTAATCAGAAATGTCGTAACCGTCATCCTTCAACGGCGAAGGGAAGAAGGGCATGAGCCAGATGGCGGTAATGCCCAACTGCTGCAGGTAATCCAACTTCTGGGCCAGGCCGGCGAAATCGCCAATGCCATCGCCATTGCTGTCGTGAAAGGTGCGGACGTGCACCTGGTAGATGACCGCGTCCTTATACCACTGTGCGTCCGTCGTTATCGCCAACGGGTTAACTGCTCCTGCGCGGCGTGCCACCGCCTGAGATGAACCAATCGAAGCGCCTTCGTCCAAAGAGGTCAATTTAGCATGGTCCATCCCGGCGTGCGCTCAGGCGAATGACTCAGTGAACTCGATCGAACAACGGGGTGCGGCGCCAAACTGCCCCATTCGGCCGCTAGGCAACAAACCTCGTCAGTTCGAGACCCTTGCCGATCGGCAGGGTCACGGATTCGACCTGGGGACATTTCCTTACGTGCTTCACGTATTCGACCAAGGAATGGGAAATGATGTTGTCAGCCACCACGAAGCCGCCGGGCGCCACTCGCAGCATGTCGAAAAACCGGACGTAGTCTTCTTTTTCACAGTCAATCAGCGCCAGATCCACCTCGCCAACCCGGGGCAGTACCGCGCCGGCGTCGTCACGGATATATTCGACGAAGTCATCCAGGCCAAGGGTGCCCAGAAGTTCACGCGACTCCAGTTGCCGTTTCGGCTCGATCTCAATCGAAGTGAGCCGGCCACCCGCATCGCGCGCGGCGACCGCCAGCGCGATGGTGGAAACGCCGCTGGAGCCGCCTATCTCGACCATTCTCCTGGCGCCGATGCCGGCGGCCAAAGCACATAGAAACTCCGCGCTGGGCGGCTCCAGGTTGCGGTGTCGCTCCGCCTGCGGCAGTCCTCGCTCGTCCTGCTCCAGCTTGCGCTGCCACAGGCGCGCAATCGCCGCCCTCTCACGTTCTCCCAGCATTCACCCTCCATTGCCCCGCTGAAGTGTTGGTATTCGCGCCCAGTCCATTACTTTCCTATGCAGAAGGTGCTGAAGATCAGCCCCAGGATGTCGTCGGTGGTGGTGGCGCCGGTGATTTCGTCGAGCGGGCGCAAAGCATTGTAGAGGTCGAGCAGCAGCATCTCGTGGGGGACACGCTGCTTCACCGCGTCTGAGGCGGCATCCAGGGCGCGCAGGGCATTCTCCACCAGTCCGCGATGGCGGGCGTTGGTCAGGAAGCCGCTTTCCATCTGGGCGCCCTGCTCGCCGCCCACCTGGCGCAGAATTTCGGCGCGCAGCTCCGGAATGCCGGCACCCGTAAGTGCCGATGTCCGCACCACCGGCAATGATCCGCGGTCAACCGGCGGCCGGCGGCCGGCGGACAGGTCGTCTTTATTGGCAACGGCGATCGCACATCGGCCACTCACTTGCTGCAACAGTTCTTCATCCTCCGCCGTGGCGCCTTGCGACCCATCCAGCACCACCAGCACCAGGTCGGCGTCGGCCAGCGCCTCCATGGACTTGCGAATGCCAATGCTCTCGGCTTCGTCCAGGGCGCGACGAATGCCCGCCGTATCTACCAGCTTGACCGGAATGCCCTGAAGGGCAACGGTTTCACTCACCAGGTCGCGGGTGGTGCCCGGCGTGGCGGTTACGATGGCGCGCTCGCGTTCTACCAGGCGGTTGAACAGGCTCGATTTGCCTACATTGGGCCGGCCCACGATGGCCAGCGTCAGGCCTTCGTGCACCAGCTTGCCGTAGGCGAAGGAGCCTGCCAGCTCCTGCAGCGGCGCGCGCACGCCGGCGATGCGCTGCTGCACCTGCTCCGCGGGCATCACGGAAACGTCGTCTTCGGCGAAGTCAATTCCCGCTTCCAGCAGCGCAATCAGTTCCACCAGCTTCTGTTTGATGGGCTGCAGACGGCGGGAGAGCGCGCCCTCCAGTTGCTGAGCCGCCACCTTGGCCTGGTAGAAGGTCTGGGATTCGATCAGGTCGCGCACCGCCTCCGCCTGGGCCAAATCCAGGCGCCCGTTGAGGAAGGCGCGCATGGTGAACTCGCCGGGCTCGGCCAGACGCGCGCCCCGCGCCAGCGCCAGTTCGACTATGTGCCGCAGCACCGCCGGCGAGCCATGCGCCGAAATCTCTACCACATCGTCGGTGGTGTAGGAGTGGGGCTTTTGAAAAAAGGTGACCACGACCTCATCAAGACGGCTGTCAACTGTTTGCGCTGGACTCTGCTTCGCCTGAGCGCGAGCATGTGGCGCGGGCGCCCCTTCGGCAAGCTCAGGGCAGGCTCCCGCCCGCGATTCGCCAAAACCCCCCGATTCACCAAAACGAAGACCCTCCCCCGGTTCCACTAACTCCCCGAACACAGCCCTCCCCGGCTCCAGCGCATGCTTGAGCCGCAGCATGGGCAGGGCAATCTGCCGCGCCTCCGGGCCTGACAGGCGCACTACACCGATGCCCCCGCGGCCGGGCGGAGTAGCCACGGCCACAATGGTGTCATCCAGGTTCACGGTTTTATTCTAGCGGGCAAGCGCAAAATTTTTTCCAACCTGGGCTTATACGCGCATCTAATTGGGGTTCTGAAGTGGAGGACGCTAAAGAATGTCGGTCACCGATGAGGTCTTACGCGCCAATGAAGCCTACGCCAGAAACTTCAACCTGGGCAGCCTGCCCAGGCCTCCGGCTCGTAAGCTGGCCGTGCTGGCCTGCATGGACGCCCGGCTCCCGGTGGAACAGTTCCTGGGCCTGAAGACCGGCGATGCGCACATTATCCGCAACGCCGGCGGTGTGGTCACCGAGGACGCCCTGCGCTCCTTCCTCATTTCCCACTACCTGTTGGGCACGCAGGAGTTCGTCATTATCAACCACACCGACTGCGGCATGCTCAGCTTCAGCGATGATGAGCTGCGCTCGCGCCTGGAGCGGAGTACCGGCAGGTCGGCGGTTGTGCCCGCCTGTTTCCACAGCTTTCGCGATGTAGAGGAGAACGTCCAGCGCCAAATTGAGCGCCTGAAATCTCATGCCTGGATTCCCTCGCAGGTCGCGGTGCGGGGCTTTGTGTACGAAGTGGAAACCGGCCGCTTGCGTGAGGTTGCGGCGGACCAGGCGCGGCGCGCGGGCTAAACCGGACATCTCTCGGTTCATTGAATCTTCCCCACCACCCGCGCCGGCGCCAGCCTGATGCCCATTTCCCGCAGAATGATGGGCAGGACCGGCTTCAATCCCAGGTGCTTCTGCAGGAACTGGTCGCGATCCATCAGCGCGGCAGGATCATCGAACTCATGGCTGCAGAAGTAAAATTTTTGCTGCTTGGGCTGGCCGGCCGCGTCGAAATATTCCTGGGCAAACTTAGGGGTGATGTAGCGGTCATGCCGGGCAAACTGAAAAAAAAGCACGGCCGGGGACGACTGCCCCACAAAATTCTCCGGGTTGATGGGCGAGATCACCTTCACGTAATTGCCGATCTGTTCCGCGCTATAGGCCTTGCGTGTCATGGTTGCAATGTAGGTGTCGCCGGAGAAATCGGTGAGCGTCGGCAGCCCGCCCATCAGGACCAGGGCCTTGATGCGCTTATCCGCCGCCGCCAGCGGCCCGCCCCATGTGGCGCCCAGGCTGTGGCCCACGTAGCCGATGCGCTTGCCCTCCACCTCCGGACGGCTGAGCAGCAGGTCAACCCCGCGGCGGACATCTACGACCAGTTGGACATAGTCAGCCCGCTCGACCTCCGGGTGGGTGAAGGTGTCTATTAGCGGGGCTCCCGGGCGGTTATAGGGTGCGTCAATCAGCAGGGACTCCGCTCCCGCCTCGGCCAGCATCACACCCTCGGCCAGAAACTCCGTGCGGTCACCCTGCCCCCAGTGCACGAACACCAGTCCGGCAAATGGCCCCTTGCCCGTAGGCACCACCAAGTAAGCTGTCACTTGGCCGCCTTTGGGACTGGCATATGAGACGTCAAGCACCTTGACCCCTCTCACGTCCTCCTTTGATCTTTCCTGAAAATCGAGTGGCGCCTTGGCATCGTAACTGAAGACCTGGGCAGCCTTTTCTGGTGGGGCCGCGGTGTGGGATTGCGCCGAGAGCACGGCGCCCAATGCGAGCAGCAGGAGCAGCAGCGAGGCTGGTTTCATGCGCACCTCGGGAAACGCGGATGGCAGTCTGGCTTAGTGACCGTCCGGCTTGGCTGTGGGGGAGAAACGCCGCAACGGAGAATTGTAGCGATTGCCGCCTACCGGCGCCCGGCTCGCGGCGCCGCCGGTTTGTAGTCCTTGGGATACACCACCACGGCCCGGCGTCCCGCTTCGCCCGTGCTCTCGGTCTTGAGATCATCCTGGTCGCGCAGCGCCAGGTGAAGTATGCGGCGTTCACGGGAGGACATGGGGCTGAAGGTGTAAGGCACGCCGGTTTTGCGCACCCTTTCAGCCGCTACCCCCGCCGCCAGCTTCAATTCCTCCAGCCGCATGGCGCGGTGATTCATGCAGTCGAAGGCCACGCGTTCATGTTCGGAGGGCGAGAGCCTCAGGATCTCCTGCGATAGATGCTCCAGGGAGCGCAGCAGCTCGGCCCCGCGTTCCAGCAGCAGATCGCTGTCGGGACCGGAAAACTCCACCAGAATTTCCGGCCGTTCCCAATCCCGCTCTTCGGGCAGAGGCGGATCCACTGTGATGCGGTACTTAAGGCGGAACTCACATTCCTTCACCACCGCCCGCAGCAGCTCGTCAATCTTGCGGGCCCCGCTCGCTTTGTCGGCGATAGGCATAGTTGACTGGCTGACTAGCTTGCTAGCTGACTGGAGGATCGGTCAAGAGCTAGACAGCTAGGCAGCTGGGCTCAAACCTTGGCTTTCTTGCGCGCGCGCTTTTCCATCTCCGCGCGCATCTCCCGTCCCAATTCGGTGCGGTTCATCACCGCCTGCTGTACGATACCGATGGCGTTGCTCAACACCCAGTACACGCACAACCCTGCCGCCAGATTCCAGCTGATCACCCCCAGAAACAGCGGCATCATCAGGTTCATCATCTTCTGCTGGGTGGGATCCATGCCCGCCGCTGGCGTCATCCTCTGCACGAACAGGGTAGAGATGATGATTAGAATCGGCAAGAGGTGCCAGGGGTCGGGCGAGGACAGGTCGCGGATCCACAGCCAGGGCGCATGCCGCAGCTCAATGGCTACCTCCAGCATGGCGTAATAGGCGATCAAAAAGGGCATCTGGATGACCAGGGGCAAACAACCGCCCACCGGGTTTACGCCCTCCTTCTTGTACAGCTCGCCAATCTCCTGGTTCATCTGCTGCCGGCGCGGATCCTGCATTTTGTACTTCTTGTATTTTTCCTGGATGGCCTTGATCTGCGGCGCCACTTTCTGCATTTTCAGCGACGATTTCATGCTGGAAATGCGCAGCGGCAGCAGCGCCAGGGTGATGATCAGGGTCTGCAGCGCGATGGCCCAGCCCCAGTTGCTGACCATGTGCTGCTGCATCCAGCGCAGCCAGATGAAAAGGGGACGGGCGATAATGCCGAAAAAGCCGAAATCGATCAACCCGCGCAGGTCGCCATTGGCGACATGGACCGATTCCAAAACGTTGACCGCTTTGGGCCCAACGAAGACCCGCTCTGTCGTGGGACCCTGGGCGCTGCCCACCGCTGTTCCCAGCAGGTCTTCCTTCGTGGTCTCGTCAGGATTGGGGTGATCGGGATTCTTAGGCACTTCCAGGCTGTTGCGCAGTGTGACCATGGCCGCGGTTTCCGGATGGTCGGGAATAAAAACCGCGCCAAAGTATTGGTCCTCCACGCCTGCCCAGTGGAAGGGACCAGAAATTGTGCCGCCGCCGCTGACACTTTTGATCTTGTCGCGCTGGATCTTGTCGTTGTATTGCCAGGCGATTCGAGCCGAACCGTAGGAACTGGGCGTGGTCTGGTCGCCAAAACCTGCCGGCCACGCCGGATACGCCGCCGTCGGCGCTCCCTTGTAAACCACTGACGTTTCCACCTTGACCACGTAGGTGTGGTCGAAGCGGAAACTCTTGCGCACGCTCAGATCAGCGTTGGAGTACTCAAACGTGAGTGCGGCGGGCGCCTGCAGGGTGCCCGTCTGGCTGGCCACGTACAAAGAATTGTTGAGCTGGTTGCGCAGCCCCTCGTCGTAGGTCCACAGCGACATGGGCAGGCCGAACTTGGCGCCCTGGGAATTGACCAGTTCCAGGGGTTTGCCTTTCTCGTCGGTTTGCTTCTTCAGAATCCAGGATTTGACCTGCCCGCCCTTGTTGGTGAATTCAATGCGGTACAGGTTGTTCTCTACAACGCTGCTGGTTTCCTCTGTTGCCTGCTTGCCAGGTGCCGGTGCCTCCTTT
>DASVBI010000666.1:0-12539 GCA_036375915.1 Terriglobales bacterium
CAGCAGCGCTTGCGGCTGCTGCCCGTCAACCCGGATTAAACGCGGATAAATGGGCAACGGGACATTGGCACACACGGCACTCGTTACGTCGAATTCTGTTCATGTTTAGGCCGTTTAGAAGTCGAAGACGTTGCAGGCAACGTCGCTGCCGGAATGCTTTTCTCCGTGCCTCCGTGTCTATGTGGCGGATTTTGTTTCTTGCGGCGCAGCCACGCGCAACCATTCCGCTGCCCTGCTACTCTGAATACCCGTGTACCGGCCTATCAAAGACTACGCGGTCATAGGCGACACCCACTCTGCCGCCCTGATCAGCTCGGAAGGTTCCCTGGACTGGGCCTGCTTGCCGCACTTCAACAGCGGCGCCGTGTTTCTGCGCATTCTGGATGACCAGAAAGGCGGCCATTGCGGCATCACTGCCCGCGATGTGAAAGCCCGCTCCCGCCGTTATCTGCCCGGCGCCAACATCCTGGAGACGACGTTTACCACCGCCACGGGCGTGTTGCAGCTCACCGACTTCATGCCCCTGCGCCGGCGCTCCCAACCTACCCATGCCGGCCAGGACGTGGACAGCGACCACCAGATTGTTCGCCTGGTGCGCTGCACCTCCGGAACCGTGGAAGCGGCCATCGAACTCCATCCCACCTTCAATTTTGCCCGCGACCACGCTCAGGCTGAGACCCGCGATGGCGCTCTTGTCTTTCGCAGTAGCCATGACGAACTGCACGTGCAAGGCGCCGCCCTTCACGTTGAAGGCGGCGACAAGGCCCGTGCGCCCCTGCGGCTGCGTGCCGGCGAAGCCAGCTTCCTCTGCCTGCGTCATGCCAGCCCGGGAAGCGCAGTCATGCCCATGGATTTGCCCCGGGCGGAGGCCCTGCTCGCCGAAACCCGCGAATACTGGGAGACCTGGGTTGGGAGCTGCCATTATCAGGGGGTCTACCGGGATTCGGTCTGGCGCGCCGCGCTCACCGCCAAGTTGCTCACCTTTGAGCCTTCAGGGGCGATCGTGGCCGCGTCCACCACCTCTTTGCCGGAAGAAATTGGCGGCGAGCGCAACTGGGATTACCGTTTCACCTGGGTGCGCGACGCCAGCTTTTCCCTCACCGCTCTCATGGTTCTTGGCTATTATGGCGAGGCCGACGATTTTCTTCACTTCTTCCGCCGCACCTGCCCCAACCCGGGAGAATCATTCCAGATTCTCTTTGGCATTAACGGAGAACACGATCAGGCCGAGGTCGAACTCAAGCACCTCCGGGGCTACCGCAACTCGCGTCCGGTGCGCCTCGGCAACGCCGCCGCCCGGCAGAAGCAGCTCGACGTTTACGGCGAACTGGTGCAGTGCATTTATCTTTACGCCACCCATGAGGCCTTCGCCCACCGGCGGGGGCCGTTTATGCATGAGCTCTGGCGCCTGGTCAGGCAGATTGCCGACCACGTGGCCGGGGTATGGAACGAACCAGACAGCGGCCTCTGGGAAATGCGCGGCAAGGAGCGCCAGTTCGTGGATTCCAAGGCCTTGTGCTGGGTCGCCCTCGACCGTGCCCTCAAGTTGGCCGATGTCCTTCGGGGCGAGGGTGACGTCGCGCGCTGGCGGCGGGAGCGAGACGCCATCTACGCCAGCATTATGGAGAACGGTTTCAATGCCAAGGTGGGCGCCTTTGTTCAGTCTTACGGCTCCGAAGCCCTGGATGCTTCCGCTTTGCGCCTGCCCATCATCGGTCTGATTGGAGCCGGCGATCCGCGCATGCTTTCCACCGTTCGCAAAATCGAGCAGCGGCTGGTGCGCAAAGGCCTGGTGTACCGCTACCGGCAGGTGAATGACGGCGTTTCCGGCGAAGAAAAGGGCACCTTCGCCATGTGTACCTTCTGGCTTATTGATGCTTACATTCTTCTCGGCCGCCTGCGCGAAGCCGAGGAGCTGTTTGAGCACGTGTTGTCATTTCAGAACGATGTGGGGCTGTTTTCCGAGGAGATTGACCCTGACAATGGAGAGCAGCTGGGCAATTTTCCCCAGGCGTTTACCCATATCTCGCTCATCAACTCTGCCGCCCGGCTGGAGGCCGCGCGCGAAGGCCGCAAGCCCGCGCCGCACGCCATCATCGAAGGCGGATCCCATCAAATCGCCTGACCGGCAGCTTGCTCCGTTAAATGCTTTTGTCGTGCATGCCCCCGCAGCTGTGGTGATGGGTAGAGACGTAACTTGTTACGTCTCCAATCGTCAATCATCAATCGTCAACACGTTGAATTGCTATACTGCGCGGTGATGAAAGAGCTGCAAGCCGCGATTGAACGGTTCTTCGCCCTGCCCGGGGAAGAGCCCCCGCCGCAAGCCCGCCAGGCTTTCTTGGAATTTCGCCAAGCCTTAACCGAGGGCCGCATACGCGCCGCGGAAAAGCAGGGCGAACGCTGGGTGGTCAACGCCTGGGTGAAGCAGGGCATCCTGCTGGGCTTTCGCCTGGGCGAACTGGTGGAGATGGGTGATGGCGCCTTGTCGTTCGTAGACAAAGACACCTTTCCTCTGCGCCGCTTCCACCGTGCCGGGCGCGTGCGCGTGGTCCCGGGCGGCTCCTCCGTGCGCCAGGGAGCTTATGTGGCGCCCTCGGTTATCTGCATGCCGCCCATGTACATCAACGTGGGCGCCTATGTGGATGAAGGCACGCTGGTGGATTCGCACGCCCTGGTTGGCTCCTGCGCCCAGATTGGCAAGCGCGTCCACCTGAGCGCGGCCGCCCAGATCGGCGGCGTGCTGGAGCCGGTGAACGCCGCTCCCGTGGTCATCGAGGACGATGTGCTGGTGGGCGGCAATTGTGGCGTTTATGAAGGCACGTGGGTGCGGGCGCGCGCTGTTCTGGGCGCGGGCACCATCCTGACCCGCTCCACCCCGCTCTATGACATTGTGCGCGGCGAAGTGTACCGCGCGGGCGCCGAGTCGCCGCTTACCGTCCCGGAAAATGCCGTGGTGGTGCCGGGCTCGCGCGCCATCGGCAGGGGCAAGGCCGCGGAATGGAATCTGTCCTTGTACACGCCGGTCATCGTCAAATACCGGGATGAGCGCACCGACCGCGCCATCGAGCTGGAAGATTGGCTGCGATGAACCAGCAGCCGGCATTTAGAACTTAGCATTTCGCCCAAAAACGGCGTTGCTGCCTCCTAAAGGCTCAATATCTGCGTGGGGTCATGCGGAGGTGCCTTAGCACCGAGGCGTGTCGCGGGGAGCGCCGTCGTCTTTCGAAGGAAAAGGTCACTCTCCGCCCGCGACATTCATCATTCTTCAATCAACATTCTTCAATTACGCCGCATCTCACTTCCCATGGACGCCCTTGCGCCCCTCCTGGGAAAGACTCTGGTCCTGATCGCCCATCCTGACGACGAAGCCGTGGGCTGCGGAGCGCTGCTGCAGCGCATGAAAGAGCCGGTAGTGGTGTTCGCCACTGACGGCGCTCCCCACGACCCTTATTTCTGGGAGAAAGCCGGCTCCCGCGCAGCCTACGCCGAACTGCGCCGCCAGGAAGCGCAGGCGGCGCTCAGCCTTGCCGGGGTGTGCCACATCGAATTCCTGCAAAGCGGCGATAGCTTCTTCACCGATCAGGAACTGTTTCGGCGCCTGGGTGCGGCGGTAGAGAGTCTCTCGGCTCTGGTTCGGCGCTGCCGTCCGCAGGCCCTGCTCACCCTGGCGTACGAGGGCGGCCATCCCGACCATGACAGCTGCAGCTTTCTTGCCTCGCTGCTGGCCCCCAGCTTTTCTTTGCCGGTGTGGGAGATGCCGCTTTACTTTCGCAAAGCCGATGGCGCGGCGCTGTGCCAGCAGTTCCGATCTCTGAACGGCACCGAAGTGGCCTTGGAGCCCACGCCGCAGGAGCAGAAAACCAAACATAAGATGCTGGCCGCCTATGCCTCGCAGGGTGAAGTGCTCAAGCAGTTCAGCGCGGCCAGCGAATGGTTCCGGCCACAGGCGGCTTACGACTACTCGCAGCCCCCGCATTCCGGCGTGCTGAACTACGAAGCCTGGGGCTGGCCCATTAAAGGCGCCGAGGTCAGCGCCGCCTTCACGAATTTTCGGCAGCCCGTGGCCGCCGCGTCCTCATGAAGCCAAGGCTGCGCATTCTTTACGTTGCTTACCCGCTGCTGCCGGTTTCGGAGGCGAGCGCCGGCGGCGCCGAGCAGATGCTGCGCGTCACCGAGGGGCAAATGGCGCAGCGCGGCCACTGCACCCTCGTAGCCGCTTGCAATGGCTCCCAGCCAACCGGTGAGCTGCTGCCTACCGGCCCGGCTCTCGAACAACTCGACTGCCTCGCCGAACGCGACGCTGAGCACAATGCACGCATTCTGCAGTTTCTTGCCCGCCGCCAGCCGACTCACCACCGCCTCCACATCATTCACGATATGAGCGGCACCTTCTGGCCGCAGGCCGCCGTGCTCAGCCTCCCGGTTCTGGCTACCTTGCACCTGCCGCGTTCGTTTTATCCGCCCCACATGTTTGAGAACATCCCTGCCAACGTCTGCTTCAACTGCGTTTCGGAAACGCAGGCGCGTTCCTTTGCCGGTGTTCCACGCCTCCTGGGGGTGGTGCGCAACGGGATCGAACTGCGGCGCTTTCCACTGGTGGCGCGCAAGAAGGGCCATCTTCTCTGGCTAGGCCGCTTCTGCCAGGAAAAGGGCGCCCACCTGGCCATTCAGGCGGCGCGCCGGGCTGGCCTGGCGCTCATCCTCGCCGGCCAGGTCTATCCTTTCAGCTATCACCGGCAATATTTTGAGCGGGAAATCGCGCCCCACTTAGACGATGGGTTGCCGCGCGTGCGCCTGGCTGAGGCCCCCACTGCAGCACAAAAAATCCGCCTCCTGGGTCATGCTCGTGCTGTCCTGGTGCCCAGTCTGGTTGAGGAAACCAGCTCCCTGGTGGCCATGGAGGCTGCTGCTTGCGGCACTCCCGTCATCGCTTTCCGCCGGGGCGCCTTGCCCGAGGTGGTGCGCCATGGCATCACCGGCTTTTTGGTGGACTCAGTGGAGGAGATGGCGCAGGCTGTCGCGCGCCTGGCGGAGATTAGCCCGGCCGCCTGCCGCCGCCACGCGCAGGAGAATTTCTCCGCGGCGCGCATGGCGGATGAGTATGAGCAGCTTTATGGGCGCGTGCTCGCCCTGACCGGCGCGCAACGGAAGGCGGCCTAGAGGAGGTTCGCAGCATTCAGCATTCCGCCACGCGACCGCATCAAAAGTCCAAGGGCTGAATGCTGACGGCTGAGTGCTGAATGCTAGCTCTTAGCCACGCACTTACACTCGCTTCGTATCAGGATGTTGCTCATGCCGCGCGACCTCTCGCGCGCCTCCTGCGCGGTGGTGTAAGGTCCGTGCCAGCGCGAGCGAGCCTCATCGCTTCCGCTGGGGTGCGCGCTGCCGCTACGGCAGGCGCCGCAGGTAGAGCGGTGAAGGGCCAGCTTGTGTGGTCCCGCCTGCCAGCTCTCATAGAGGAAAAAGGTGACTGGCTCGGGCGCTGCCGGCACCGCAGCCGGAGCTGAAGCCGCAGCCGGCGCTTCCTCGGCCACCGCCACCGCGCCCGCTGTCGTTTCCTCTTGGACAGCCGCAGCGCCACCGCTTTCGTCGGTGGTTTGGCTGGCCGCCATGGGTGGTGTCTCCGCCGCTGCCTCCACGATGGTCTCCGGAACTGCGGCCGGCTCCTCTGCCGCGTTTCCGTTGTCTCCTGCCGCAACTCCCGATTCGAATGGCTGCGCAGGCTCGGCCACCGCCGCCGGCGGCTCGGAAACTGCGGCTGCTGCCGCCGCCGCTGGACGCGGGCGGCGGGGCGGGGCGGGTTCTGCGGCCTTGACCTCCAATCCCACGCTGGTCATCGCCTTCTCCAACTTGGCGCGCGTGTCTTCTCTCATACGCACCAGAGGAAGCCGGTAAACCTCGCGAATCCTGCCCATCATGGCCAGCGCCGCCTTCACCGGAATGGGATTCGATTCCAAAAAGTTGGCCTGCATCAGCGGCAGGTACTTGCGATGCAGCCGGCGCGCCGTCTCCCAGTCGTTATTCAGCGCCGCCCGGGTCATCTCCGCCATCTCGCGCGGAATTTCGTTGGAAACTACCGAAATGATCCCCACCCCTCCCAGGGCAATGATGGGCAAAGTCACCGCATCGTCGCCGGAAAACACCAGGAAGCCGGCGGGCACGGCGTTGAACACCTCCACGATCTGCCCCAGGTTGCCGCTGGCTTCTTTCACCCCGATGATGTTGCGGATATGCGCCAGGCGGCCCAGGGTGGCAGGTTCGATGTTGGCTCCAGTGCGGCCGGGCACGTTGTAGAGAATGAGCGGCTTCTTCACCGCCTGCGCGATCGCGCGGAAGTGCTGAAACTGGCCTTCCTGGGTGGGTTTGTTGTAGTAGGGCGAGGCGGTAAGAATGGCGTCCACGCCCGCCCGGTCGGAAAGCACGCGCGCCTTTTCAATGGCGTCGCGCGTGCAGTTGGAAGTCGCTCCGGCCACGATGGGCACGCGCCCGCCTGCCACCTCCACCGTCAGTTCCACCACGCGCAGCCATTCCTTGCGCGACAGCGTAGGGGTTTCGCCGGTGGTGCCGCAGGGGACAAGGAAGTCAACTCCTGACTCCACCTGCCAGGCCACCAGTTCGCGCAGCGCCGCTTCGTCCACCGCACCATCGTGGCGAAAGGGCGTGACCAGTGCTGTGCCACAGCCACGGAGGTTCATAAGCTAATAGGATAAACCAAGCGGGAAGGGGTCTGTTAGCGGGCTGTTTAGCCCTCGGCGTTCAGCGCTCAGCCGTCAGCGCTCAGCCTTCAGCACTCAGCCCCTGGACGTTAATTTGCAGGCGGCTGCCCTGGGCTGAATTGATTGCTGAGTGCTGCTTTACCGCAGCTCCCGCCAGACCTCCCGAAAATCGAAAAAGCCGCTGCGCCCCGCCAGCCACTCGGCGGCGCGCACCGCGCCCTCGGCAAAGCCGCGGCGGGACTTGGCGTCATGCGCCAGGCGGATGGTGTCATTGTGCGAATCGAGCACAATCTCGTGCAGGCCCACCGTGTCCCCTTCCCGCAGGGAGACAATCTCCAGTTCCTGCCCCCCGGCCTCGCGCAGGATCTTCTGCAGCGTCACCGCCGTGCCTGAGGGCGCATCTTTCTTCTGCGCGTGGTGGCGCTCCATGATCTCGCCCTTATAGTCGTGATGCAGGGCGGCGGCTGCCGCTCGGGCAATTTCAAAAAAGACATTCACCCCCACCGAGAAATTGGACGCGTACAGCAAACCAATGCCGCTCTGAGTCACCACTTCGCGAATGCGGGGCAGTTGGCCGTACCAGCCGGTGGTGCCCACCACTATGTTCTTGCGCGCCTGCGCGCAGGCGGCGATGTTCTCGAGCACGGTCTGCGGTGTGGTGAAATCAATCACCACCGCTACGTTGCGCAGCGTCTCTGCCGTGAGCCCGGCGGCATTGCGGTTTTCCGCGCTGCCCAGCACTCGTACTTCGTGCCCGCGCTGGCGAGCCACTTCCGCCACCAGCGTGCCCGTCTTACCCCGGCCTAGGATGAGGAGAATCATCTGTGCAACTCAAGAGAATGTGCCGACTAGCTGTCTAGCTTTCTAGCTGACTGGCCGGTCGCGGCAAGTCGGCTTAAGCTAGTCAGCCAGGCAGCTCGATAGCTGGCCAGCTGCTACGCAAATATCTCCGGATCCGGCTCCGCAAAGAACGTGCCATGCAGCCGCCGCACTACCTCGGGCACGTCGTCCTCTTCTACCACGAAGGTCAGGTTGATCTCTGACGCTCCCTGGGAAATCATGCGTACGTTGATATCGCCAATGGTGGTGAACACCTTGGCGGCCACCCCCGGCGTGCCCCGAATATTGTCGCCTACCAGGCACACGATCGCTTTCCGCCCCTCGTATTTTACGTCCGCCAGTTTGCCCAGGTCGGCGGCAATGGCGGGAATCGCCTGGGTGGAATCCACGGTCACCGAAACGCTCACCTCTGATGTTGAAACCACGTCCACGGCGCAGTGGTGACGGTCGAATACTTCGAAAATTGCCCGCATGAAGCCGTGGGCCATCAGCATGCGCGTGGCCACGATGTCCACAATGGTGATGCGCTTCTTGGCGGCAATCGCCTTGAAGGTGCTGCGGCACACCGGCGCCTGCGCCGTAATGCGGGTGCCCTCGCAGGCGGGATTGCGCGAATTCAGAATGTACACCGGAATGTTCTTCTGGATGGCCGGCAGCAGCGTCGCCGGGTGCAGCACCTTGGCTCCGAAATAAGCCAGTTCAGCCGCCTCTTCGAACGAGATCACCTTGATGCGCCGCGCCTCCGGGCAAATACCGGGATCGGTAGTCATCATGCCATCCACGTCAGTCCAGATTTCGATGCGCTCGGCGCCCAGCCCCGCGCCCACGATGGCGGCGGAAAAATCCGACCCTCCGCGTCCGATGGTGGTGGTGATTCCTTCCTGCGTCGCCCCGATGAAGCCGCCCATCACCGCTACCCGCCCGGCGTTCACCACCGGCTTCACCCGCGTGCGCAGGCGCTGGTTGGTTTCCTCCATCAGCGGCACGGCGCGGGTGTGGGTTGCATCGGTGACCACGCACTCGCGCGCATCCACCAGCTGGGAATCAATGCCGCGGGCGGAAAATGCCGAAGTCACCATCTTGCTGGAAAGCCGTTCTCCGAATGAAACCACGTGGTCGGAAGTGCGGGGCGTGAGTTCGCCTACGGCGGCGATTCCCCGCAGCAGCTCGTCCAGCGCGTCGCATTCCGCTTCCAGCTCGGAGTGGAACTGGGTAAACAAACCCGTGCCCAGCAGCTCGCCCGCGGTGGTGTAGTGGCGTTCGCGCAGGCAGCGCGAGAGCTCGAGGGCGCGCTCGCGGTCGCCCGCCCCTGCCGCACCCGCCATAGCCAGCAGGCTGTCGGTGACCTTGGCCATGGCGCTCACCACCACCACCGGCCGCTGCGCCAGACGTCCACGCACGATCGCGGCCGCGCGCTCGATGGCGGCGGCATTCTCCACCGAGGTGCCGCCGAATTTCATCACCAGCATCGTCGGTTCCTCGCTGGTAACTGCCTTCGCCGCGGATGAACGCCGATCAACACGGATGTTGTTTCGAAAAGATATAAATTCATTTGCCGCTGATCAATGTATCTGTGCAAGGGCAACTGGCTTCCGGAACAATTTCTCTACGGCGAAGATAACCGGGTTCAAAGCGATAAGAAAAAGAAAAAACCCGCGTTCATCCGCGTTGATCCGCGGCGAAGGAATTTCGTTTTAATCCAGGTAGCCCTGCGCCTTGAGCAGTTCGGCATTCAGCAGCGCCGCCCCGGCAGCGCCCCGGATGGTGTTGTGCGAAATCACCGTGAATTTCCAGTCCAGCACGCCACAGGCACGCAAACGGCCCACGCAAGCCGTCATGCCACCTCCCCGCTCCACGTCGAACCGCGGTTGCGGCCGGTCGGATGCGGCAACATACTCCACTGGGCGCTCCGGCGCGCTGGGCAGCCTCAGTTCCTGGGGAACCGCCCGGAAGTTCGTCCAGGCCTCAATGATCTCCTCCCTCCCCGCCTTCTTCTTTAATTTCACCGCCACCGATTCCGTGTGCCCGTCCTCCACCGCTACCCGGTTGCACTGCGCGCTCATGGCGAATTCCGCCAGTTCGATGTGCCCATCCCGCACCTGTCCCAGCAGTTTGCGCGTCTCCTCTTCCATCTTTTCTTCTTCCTTGGCGATGTAGGGAATGACGTTTCCCAGAATATCCAGCGATGCCACTCCGGGATAACCTGCCCCGCTGACCGCCTGCATGGTGACGGCCATCACCTTTTCCAGGCCGAATTGCTGCTCTAATGGGGCCAGGGCCAGCACCAGGCCGATGGCGGAGCAGTTGGGATTGGTAACCACGAACCCGCCGCTCTGGCGCCGCCACGGCTGACACTCCAGCACTCGCAGGTGTCCGGCGTTGACCTCCGGTATAACCAGAGGCACGTCCTTCTGCATGCGCAGGGCGCTGGAGTTGGAAATCACGATATGCCCGGCGGCAGCGAAGCGCGGTTCCAGTTCCGCGGCAATGGCGGCGTCCAGCGCGGCAAAAATGATTTTCGGCGCGCTCTCTGGGTTGGCTGGGGACACGGGCAGGGCGGCGGCGCGTGCCGGAATCGGCGTTTTCATCCGCCAGCGCACCGCCTCGGCGTAGGCACGTCCTTCCGAACGCTCCGAAGCAGCCACCCAGTTCACTTCGAACCAGGGATGCTTTTCCAGCAGTTGCAGAAAGCGTTGGCCCACGATTCCGGTGGCGCCCAGCACACCGACAGAAACCTTATTGGATTGCATGGCTGTTTGCTTGGGAATTTTACACCACGTCCATGGGCCTCCAACGACGTCCGTCTGAGGGCAGGGAGGTGATACATGCCCGAACTTCGTCAGAACCGCTTTACCAAAGAATGGGTCATAATCGCCACTGAGCGCGCCAAGCGTCCCAAGGACATGGCGGTGCTGCGCGCTCCCCGCAATCTGCCCAGCTTCGATCCCAAGTGCCCTTTCTGCCCCGGCAACGAGAAATCCACGCCCCCGGAAGTGTTGCGCGTGGCCGCGCCCGGCAATAGCCGCTGGCTGGTGCGGGTGGTGCCCAACAAGTTCGCCGCTTTGCAGCCTGACCTCGCTCCCCGGCGGGTGGTGGAGCGCTCCCATCGCACGGTCAACGGCTTTGGCGTCCATGAAGTGGTCATCGAGACGCCTGACCACTCCCAAGCCACGGCCCTGATGCCCGATGCCCAGGTGGCCAGCGTGTTTCGCGTTCTCAAGGCGCGCTGCACCGACCTCGGCCTGGATTCACGCATCGCCAACGTCATTATCTTCAAAAATCACGGCGCGGATGCAGGAACCAGCCTGGAGCACCCTCACGCCCAACTGATCGCCACCCCAGTGATCTCCTCCCAAGTGCGCAGCCGCTTATACGAGGCCCTGCGCCACTACGACGAATTTGGCGAGTGCATGTTCTGCTCCGCCGTTGACGAGGAACTGCAGGACAAGAGCCGGCTGGTCGTAGTCGCCGACCATTTCGTCGCTCTCCAGCCCTTTGCTTCCTACACTCCCTTTTGCACCCATATCTATCCCCGGCGGCATATGGCCAATTTCGCCGATATTAGCGGCGAAGAAATTACCGACCTGGCGCGCGTGCTCCGCCTGGTGCTGGCCAAACTCTACTACGGCCTGCGCGACCCTGACTTCAACTTCGCCATTCGTTCCGCCCCGGCGGAGTGCTCGGGAGTGAAGTACTACCACTGGTACGTCAGCATCATCCCCCGCCTGACGCGGGTGGCGGGTTTCGAGCTGGGCTCGGGCATGTACATCAATACCGTGCTGCCGGAGGCCGCGGCGGAGTTTTTGCGCGAGGTGGATGTGGAATCCGCCGCCGCCCCCGATAAGCCCCACTTAATCGCCGCGGCAGCGGAACCGGAAGCACGCCACTAGCAGACAGCGCGCGACCGGCCAGGCGGAGGTCGGTTCCGCCTGCTCCGCGACGACTAGTGGAGAATTGTCGGACGCAATGCGGCTAAAATAAGGGTATGCGCCGTCCACGATTTCAGGGTTGAATCCTCTGCTACCTGGTGGAGGGGTTCCTCTACTTATCGGTTAGCGCGCTGGCCCGTCTTGCTGCCCTGGCGAAACTCCGCGGTTGATATCGCATCCGCATGAAACCTGATTTCGAGACGTTACGGTTCGTGTCTCTACTGCTCCGCAATGTTTCATTGCGGAGATCTCGCGCAGGAATAGAGACGTAACTTCTTGCGTCTTTCTTCGGAGTCTCACAAACATCGCTATGCCGCCAGCAGTTCGCGCATTTTGTCCAGCAGCTCCTGCGGCCTGGCAGGCTTGGCCAGGATTTCGAAGTTGTAGCCGCGAGCCCGCGCCCGGGCCAGAAGGTCGGCGGCATCCGGCCGGCCTGAGAACAGCACGACCTTGCAGTTGGGCGCGGTGCGGCAGGCCTGAATCGCGACCTCCACTCCGTCCATGCCGGGCAAGATGACGTCCAGCAAAACGGCATCCGGCCCGACTTCCCGGATCAGTCGAGCCGCGGTGTTGCCGTCGTAGGCGATCACGGTTCGGTAGCCGGCGCGCTCCAGAATCATCCTTACGGTGTTCGCGACCGTAGGCTCATCATCGGCAATCAAAATGATCTTTGCTCCACCTGCCATTTACAAGCCTCCGCATGCCTTGGGCACGCGGCACACTTCCGCCGCGAGCGCCGTCGTAGGGAAACCGTTGCTATCAGGGGAACAGAACAGACCAGAGTCACCGTTGGTGACAGCCGGGTCCTGAAAGATTACCACAATCATGCCGCTTCGGAGCGCGGCCGCCGGGCCGCCCGTGTTGCACGACCCGCCCCCATGGCCCTCGATTTGGTGGCAACTCGGGTGCGCTCCGACGCTTCCCACTTAGCACGGTTCATAACTGACCGTGCTGCAAACGGCCACGTGGAGCCGGGGTACCCCACTCTCGTGGTATTCGGCTCTGGCGTGTTGGTGAGTTCCCCCGAAGCGCGTGTCCCGCGCCGGCTTCG
>DASVBI010000451.1:0-9940 GCA_036375915.1 Terriglobales bacterium
GTCGAAAACCTCGGGAATTCAGCTTTGGTCCGGCGCTGGGGGTGGGTCGGAGGTGAGCGCGACGCCACGAAAAACGCACACGGTCTGGAGACACTGACGTGACACTGACACGTCCGCACAGACCTACACAAAACCGCACAAATCTCGCTGCGGAGTTTCAGGCTAAGTCGTAGAAAATCTTGTAGATGAGTGTGTTCTGGAAAATAAACGAGGGACTCAAAATCCGCCGGTGCTTAGCACCTTGGGGGTTCAACTCCCCCTCCCGGCACCAGCCCCAGGCCCAAGGCGGGACGAGCAATGCCACGTCGTCTCCCCTCCCCATGTCACCCCCAGGCAAGGGGTATGTCACTGTCAGACAAGTTTCCTTGCGCCAGCAGAAGTAGTATATCCACGCTTTAGCACCCGGAGCCGGTAGCTCAGGCACAACTATGTGCGCCGGCCCGGAAAACGGAATAGGACAATTCGGCGCGGGAGGTTCCGATGAAGCTCCTCAGAACGTGTGCGCTTCTTCTGCTTTCGCTGGCATGGACGGGCTTGCTCCTGGCCCAAATCTCCTCCACATCCCTCAGAGGGACGGTAACCGATCCCAGCGGGAGCGTCGTTTCCGGGGCCACGGTGGTTGTCCAGAGCACAGAATCCAATATCAAGCGAACCGTCGTGACCAACAGCCTGGGAGAGTACCAGTTCCAGTTCCTCCCCCCGGGAACCTATGTGTTGAGCGTGGCGGCGCAGGGATTTGAGCGCTACCAGCAGAGCAGCCTGCAACTGCTGGTGAATACTCCGGCGACGGCAAACGTGCGCCTGAGATTGGGCACCACCAGCGAGGTGGTCAACGTGTCCAGTGAGGCCCCGGTATTGAACACGGTGGACGCCTCTCTCGGCAACTCGTTCAATCAGAGCCAGGTGCGGCAGATTCCGCTCGAAGGCCGCAACGTTCCCGACCTGTTAAGCCTGCAGGCCGGCGTCGCCTACACCGGCAATCGGCCTGATATAGATAAGGATCAGGATACGCGCAACGGCGCGGTGAATGGCGCGCGCAGCGACCAGAGCAACATTACTCTGGACGGCGTGGACGTCAATAATCAGTCCAGTGGATATGCGTTTACCTCCGTGTTGCCAGTGACCCTGGATTCGGTGCAGGAGTTCCGGGTCACTACCAGCAATTACAACGCCGACCAGGGCGTGGGTTCGGGCGCGCAGGTAGCTCTGGTTACCAAGAGCGGAACCAATAACTGGCACGGCTCGCTTTACGAGTATCACCGCAACACCATTACCAGCGCCAATGACTACTTTGTAAAGCAGGCCGAGCTGTCCACCGGCCAGCCCAATACGCCGGACAAGCTGCTGCGCAATATTTTTGGGGGTTCGGTCGGTGGTCCCATCAAGAAAGATCGCCTGTTCTTCTTCGTGAACTACGAAGGCACCCGCCAGCGCGAGCAGCAGAGCACCGTGCGCACCATACCGACGCCCAGCCTGTGCCAGGGGCTGATTCAATATGCCGATGTCAATGGCGGCATCACCGTCATCAGGCCGTCGCAATTGAAGGCGCTGGACCCGCTCGGCCTGGGCATCAATCCGGCTATAGAAAACCCAAGCCATACTGGATATTTTGACAAGACGTTCTGCACCGGCCAGTTCTTGACCAACGACCCATCGGTTGGAGACGGCCTGAATTATTCAGGGTTCCGCTTCCGCGCCCCCGTCAGTCTGAATAACAATGCCTTCATCGCCCGTGTGGACTACCACCTTACGGCGGACGGCAAGCACACCCTGTTTTGGCGCGGCGCCCTGCAGAATCTCTTCAACCCCCAGGCTCCTTTCCTGCCCGGGGCCGCCCCCGAGCAGACGGTTAGCGACCACAGCAAAGGATTCGTGGTGGGATATACCGCGGTTCTGAGCTCCGCCATGGTTAACACCTTCCACTGGGGGTTTACGCGGCAGAGTACCGGCATCGTGGGCAATGCCAACCAGGCATGGAACGAGTTTTACGGCCTGGACCAGGGAATTTTCTACAGCCACAGCGCGCAAACTCCACTGCACAACCTGCTGGACGACTTCTCCTGGACCAAAGGCAAACACACCCTGCAGCTCGGCGGAAACATCGGCTTCGCCCGCGACCCGCGCGTAAGCTCCGAGCATTCCTTCAGTGTGGGCAAAGGCGCCACTAACTGGATGTCGCCCACCGGATTCGCCAACACTGGCGGTTACCTTGATCCGGCCAACGGGGGCTTTGCAGAACCGGCGTCCACCCCGCAGTACGACTATCCCGTCCTCGGTCTGTTGGGAATGGTCTCCGACATTGTAGGCAACTATAACTACGACAAAACCGGGACCGTTTTGAAGCCAGGAGTGCCGGTGAGCCGCAACTACGGATTAAATTGGTATGAGTTTTACGGCCAGGACGCCTTTCGCCTCAAGCCCAACCTGACCATCACCTATGGCTTGCGCTGGTCGCTGTTCCCTCCGCCTTGGGAAGTGAATGGGTACCAGGCGTCTCCCGCCTGCGTGGCCGCCCTGAATCCTGGGATAGGCTGCCCAGCGGGCAGCGCTAACCTGGGCAGTGAGTTCAACCAGAACGTGGCCAACATGCGGCAAGGCATCGGCTACAGCGGCACCCCGCTACTGTCCTTCATCCTGGGTGGCGCGGCCAACCATGGTCCCGGGTTTTACAATTTTGAGAAGTCTGATATCTCGCCGCGCATTTCTTTCGCCTATTCACCGCGGCCGGAAAGCAACTGGTTGCGGAAAATCACGGGCGATAACGACAAGACCGTCATCCGTGGCGGGTTCAGCCGCATGTATGACCGGCCCGGCATGGAGTTGCTGAGCACCTTCGACGCCAACGCCCCCGGCGGCTTGGCTGCAACCGTTCAGAATCCTTGCTGCAGCCCCGCCTATTTCCCCTTTCCCGGGCAGGGCGGTGTCCCCGGCAGTCCCTACGACAATGCCGCGGGTGTGCCGCGCATAACCAACATCAACTCTATTCCGCAAACCAACCAGTATGGCGACGTCTTCTTCGAACCGGCGCCTCCGGGAGCGTTTCCGCAGACTCCCCCGCCCTTCGGGCAAGCCATCACCTGGGGTGTTGACCAGTCTTTAAGAACTCCGTATTCGTGGGCTGCTGATTTTTCCGTGGGTCGCGAACTGCCCCAGCACTTCTCCCTGCAGTTGTCGTACGTGGGCCGCTTCGGACATCACCTGCTCACCCAGCGCGACCTGAGGCAGCCTTTGGATCTGGTGGACCCGAAAACGGGGATTGATTATTTCGCCGCCGCCACGCGCCTGGCGCAATTGGCCAACCAGGGCGTTGCAGCCAACCAGATTACGGATAAGTTGGTCGGTCCGACGGCATCCTTCTGGCATGACATGCTGCCCGCGCTGCAGCCCGGCGCAAGCCAGTGGACCAGCTTCTCTGGCCTGAGCTTTCCCAACCTGCTGCAAGCGGTATACGACCTCTACTACGATCCCTTCCTGTCCTACGTGGGCAACGAAGTCGTCGGCCTGGGAGATATTGATATCTACGGCGGTCTGGGCGATAACCTGGGGAATGTCTACTACTTCAAAGGCCCCAAGTGTCCGCCTCCCAGCTCGCTCGGCTGCCCCGGCAACATGCTGAATGAGCAAGCCACCAGCATGTTCGGCTGGAGTTCCATCGGCAACTCCAATTACAACGCGCTGCAGGCCAGCATCAGAAAGCAGCTGAGCAAGGGAGTCCAGTTCGATCTGAACTACACCTATTCCAAGTCGCTCGACATCACCTCGTCGGCTACGCGCCTCGGCTTCAGCTCAAGCGTGAATGTAGGCGCTCCCGGCAGCCGCCTGGTGAACGCCTTTGATCCGCGCGCCCGCTATGGCGTTTCAGATTTTGACACCACCCACCAGATCAATGCGGACTGGATTGCCGAGCTGCCCTTTGGCCCCGGCAAGCACTTTGCGGGTAACGCCGGCAAGGTGGCCAGCGGGTTCATTGCCGGCTGGCAGCTTTCCGGCCTGGCGCGCTGGACCAGCGGTTTCCCCTTCACCGTGGATAACGGCAATTTCTGGCCGACGAATTGGGACGAGCAGGGAATCGCCCAGATGATCGTGAAGCCATCCACCGGCCATTTCGCCCAACCCGGTGGCGCGGTCAGCGTCTTCCCCAATCCGACTGCGGCTTTCAACGACTTTGTTCATCCCTTCCCCGGCCAGAGCGGCTCGCGCAACGTGGTTCGGGGTGATGGCTACATGGGGGTGGATATGGCTCTGGCCAAGAACTGGAAGCTGTATGAAGCGCAAAACCTGCAGTTCCGCTGGGAAGTGTTCAATGTATTCAACCAGGTGCGCTTCAACGCCTTGTCCGGTTTGGGAACGCAGGCTTGTGCTTGCATCGCCTCGCTGCAGCAGGTGCCGGGCACATTTGGAAATTACACCGGTCTGCTGACCCAGCCGCGCGTCATGCAGTTTGCGCTGCGGTACGAATTCTAAGCATGCCAGCCGATAATGTGGACGGTTTCGCCGCCCGGCCGTCCACTCCTTCTTCTTCGCACATAGCTGGCCGTATTTGCTTCTGTGCGCGTAACATTCTCGTCCGCTTATGACTACTCTTGCACGCAAGCTGCGTTTGGCGGACTACTTTGCGCTTGCTTTTGGCGTGATGGTAGGCACCGCGTGGCTAGTGGTCATGGACGACATTCTGAAACGCGGCGGGCCTCTGGGCGCCATTTTGGGCTTTACCGTGGGCGCCTTGATGCTGCTGCCCATCGGTTACGTTTATGGCCAGTTGGTGCGTGCCATCCCGGATGCCGGCGGCGAAGCGGCTTATGTCGCTCGGTTTTTCCCCCGCTCCGTAACATTTTTCACCGGCTGGATGGTGCTTCTGAGTTATTTCCTTACCTGCCCGTTCGAAGGCCTCGCCGCCGGCCGTATCGCCGGCTACCTGTTTCCTTCCCTGAACCGCTTGCCGCTGTATCGGCTGGGAGGGCGTCCCGTCTACCTGCCCCACCTTCTGCTTGGCCTGGCTATTGCGCTTCCTCTCACCTGGCTTAACATTCGCGGCATCCAGGCGAGCGCGCGTGCCGCCAAGCGCATCACCTTCACCTTTCTCGTTCTGGTGGTGATTTTTGCCGGCGCTGGGGCGGCGCACGGCAAGCCTTCTAACCTGCATCCCCTGTTCAGCCATGGTCCGCTCTTATCCATATTGCTCGTCTGGCAGGTGGTTCCGTGGCTTCTGGCTGGATTCGAGTCGGTCGGCAAGTATGCGGAGGAAGCAAGCCCGGACTTCCGTGGCAGCGACTTTTCCGTCGCCATCGGGCTGACCATACTGGTTGGACTGGCGTTCTTCTGGGTGGTCATCTCCGCCGTTGCCTATGTGACCCCATGGCCTGCGCTGCAGAGCAACCAGCAATTCCCGACCGCGGTTGCTTTTGAGAGCGCCTTGCACGCCCATTGGATTGTGATCCTCATCATGGCTTCGGCGATCTGCGCCCTGCTGCAGGCCTTCAATGCCAACCTGGTCGCCTCCTCGCGAATGCTGTTCGCCTTGGCGCGGCAGGGCCTGGTGTATCCCAGGCTGGCCACCGTCCATCCGCGCAGTCAAACCCCCTCCGCTGCCATCATCGCCGTGGGCGGGGCCACCATGCTGGCTATGCTGTTGGGCGAAGCCGGACTGGTCCCCATCCTGGAGGTTGGAGCCGCAGCTTCTGCGGTGGCATGGATGGCCGCCTGCGCCGCCTACTGGCGAATGAAACCCGACGCGAAGGGCAAACTGGCCGCTGCTTTCGGCCTGCTCGTGACCACTCTTATGATCCTCGTTAAACTGGTTCCCCTCGTCCCGGGACACTTCAGCCGCTACGAGTGGATGGCGCTGGCCATCTGGCTGGGACTGGGGGCTTTCATTCGCTTCCGGGCCCGGACCGCCTCCGGTACCTCGCGTCCAATTACTCCTGCGGAGCAAGCTCCCGCCGGACATGGCGCCCAGGCGTGATCGCAGGTGCTTGCACGGCTCGCGAAACGGGTCTTTTAGTTGAGACGGGGGAATCGCGCAGCCCCTTCAGGAGAGGAGAGGTGAGGCTGCACCAACCCGCAGGAGCCGCTCATCAGTCGGGCGCGCAAAGCGCGGGGCGAGCTCCCGAAACGCTGCTTGAAACAGCGGCTGAAGTGAGCTGAATCGCTAAAACCCCAAAACAGCGAAATTTCCGTAATAGTCCTGTCGGCAAAACGCGGGTCGGCGATGTCGTGCAGGCAGCGCTGCAGCCGCCGTTCACGAATATGCTCGCCCAAACTGCCGCCTCTGCTGGCGAACAAACGATGCAGGTGACGGACGGAGACTCCTGCCGCATCGGCTATCGCTGTCGGACTCAGCGAAGGCTCCCCCAGGTGCTTCTCGATGAAGCACTCGATGTGTTTCCCCAGCTCCCCTCGGCGCGAATCGGCATCCAGGGCTGCCTCTGTGCCCTCCAGGCAAGCCGAGAGAATCTCCAGATAGGCCTCGACCGCGGACGTGCTCTCTTCCGGACTGAATGCATCAGTTTCCTGGTAGAGCGAAGTCATCAGTCGAAACAGCGTCGCCCCCATGCCGCGTCCCCCCGAAATACACGGCAAAATCGGAAGTTTGCCGCGGTGCAGGCGGTTTTGCATCAGCCAGAGTGGCACCCGCAGATAGAGACGTGAGCACACACCGCCGCACTCGGACGACCAGGGAAGCCCGGAGTCAACCAACGTGCTGTCACCGGGATTGAGGGTGGCGAGCATGGCCCCTTGCCGGTAGCTTCTGACTCCCTCCAGTTGCGTAATGATGATGCAGTTCCTTTGGGGGGACCCCGCATTAAGCACCGGACTTTTTTCAAATGACAGCGGAGTGGAGGAGAACCGCGTCAATTCCAGATCCCCAACCGTTCGCCGCTCAATGACGCCTCGAAACAGGGGACGCCGGGGAAACTGAAAGCGGCAGTCGCCGCAAATCTGTCTTGCTTGGAACAGCCACGCGTCCAGGCGATCTCCCGGGGCGACCAAATCGGTAGAAAAGGACTCTGCCATTTGCGAACGCACAGTGGAGCCGCAACGCTACCACAACCCCTAGGGCCCTGCAATATAATTTCGCCTCCATCATTGCGCTGGGACTAACTGCGCCAGCACCCCGGAGCTCCGCCGCAGAACGGCCGTCACATCGCTCAAGAAAACCCATCCGGCGAATCACATTTTTCCGAATACTGCTTTTCTTAACCTTCGGGTATAATGCCGCAACTTTTTTAAACCGGTGATAGTTGAGTCTGGTTTTACGAAAAGGAACTGGACGAATCGAAAGCGCGCAAGCGGGCGCGCGGCGAAGCATATACGTGTGGCGCTTCTCACGTCTTCGGCGAGCGCCATTCATCCCGGGAGGCTATGTTTATGACGCGAATCCATCAGCGAGGCAGCGCCAGGCGGTACCAGCTGCACCTCCAATTTGCTGTTCGATGCCTGCACGCAGCGAGGTGCGCGATTTGGGTCTTCGCGGCATTAGCATGCCTGGCCCCGTTGGCGGCGGCGCAATCAACCAGCCTGCTGAATGGCAGCGTGTCTGACCCGTCAGGGGCCAGCGTGGTCGGCGCGAAGGTTACTTTGACGGAGGCGACCACGGGGCTGCAGCGGACGACCACGAGCAACGCTACCGGGCTCTACCAGTTTCTGGATTTGCCGCCAGGCACATATCGCCTGGAGGTTGCGGCCAAGGGCTTCTCCCCCTATGTGGCGTCCAATGTCACGCTCGTCGTCAAAATGCCGTCCACCGTCAACATTCATTTGCAGGTTGCGGGAGCATCCGAATCCGTAACCGTCGAAAGCCAGGCGCCGCTGGTTAATCGCACCGACGCGTCCTTGGGCAACACCATCGAGCAGAACCAGATCGCGGAGTTGCCCATCGCCGACCGCAATGTGGTTGCATTGCTGAGCCTGCAGCCGGGCGTGGCCTACCTGGGCAACGAATTGGATGCCGCCAAGGACACCCGCAGCGGCGCGGTGAATGGCATGCGCAGCGACCAATCCAACGTCACCCTCGACGGCATTGGGGTGAATGACCAGAACAATGGTTACGCGTTCACCAGTGTCCTGACGGTGCCCCCCGACTCGGTTCAGGAATTCAGGGTAACCACGGCCGATGCCAATGCCGATTCCGGCTATTCCAGCGGTGCTCAGGTCGCGCTGGTGACCAAAAGCGGCACCAACAGCTTTCACGGCTCGGCTTACGAATACAACCGCAATACCATCTTCAGCGCCAACGACCCGTTTCTGAAAGGTTCCCAGTTGGCCGGTGGGCAGCCCAATCAGGCGCCGAAGTTGTTGCGCAATGTGTTCGGCGCCACCTTCGGGGGGCCGATCAAGCGCAACCGGCTCTTCTTTTTTGCCAACTATGAAGGCCGGCGCGACGCTCAGGGTACCAGCGTATTGCGCGACGTGCCCAGCGCGACATTGCGAGCCGGCGATCTGGTGTACTTATGTCAGCGCAACCCGGACGGCTCCCTCAACACGGCCGCCTGTCCTGGCGGCACCGTCAACGGAGTGAGCGGGATCGCCCCTGGCTACTATGCCCTCGGCCCGGCCCAAGTCCGGGCCATGGACCCGCTGGGAATCGGCCCCAATCAGGCGGTCCAGAACATCCTCGGGCAGTACCCATTGCCTAACGAAAATGCGGGCGATGGCTCGAACACGCTCGGTTATCGCTTCTCCTCCAACGCCGACTCCAGCTTCAATACCTACATCACAAGGCTCGACTGGTACATCACGCCCAGCGGTTCGGAAATGCTGTTCTGGCGCGGACAGACGCAAAATAACCGGCAGCCGGGGAAGCAACAGTTTCCCGGCCAGCCCGCGGCTACCACGCTACTGGACGATAGCAAGGGTTCTACCGTGGGACTTACTTCCATCCTCTCCCCCAAGCTGGTCAATGAATTTCGCTGGGGTTTCGTCCGCCAGGGAGGCCAGGAGGCCGGCACCTCTAATGTTCCGGCGGTTCTTCTGAACGGGCTAGACAACCTGGTTCCTTTCACCCGCTCCACCACCACCTTTGTGCCTGTCCACCAGTTCACGGATAATTTGAACTGGACGCGGGGGAACCACACCCTTCAATTTGGCACCGATTTATTTCTGATCCGCGACGACCACATCAGCTACGCCAACTCCTTCTCCGACGTTCAGACCAACGCCGTCTATCTCAACACCGGCGGAATCGCCGGCACCAACAGCCCGCTGGATCCGGCCAACAACGGTTATCCCGCGGTGGATAGCAACTTCGGTCCCAACTATGACAGCGCCGCCACCATCCTGCTGGGTATTTTCCCCCAGGGTGACGGCATTTATAACTTCAACCGCGACGGTACTGCTCTGGCCCAGGGCGCCGCCATCAAGCGCCGTTACGCCATGAATGATTATGAGTTCTTTGGGCAGGATACCTGGCACATGACGCCTCGGCTGACCCTCACCTACGGCCTGCGCTGGGTGCTGGACTCTCCGCCGCACGAGACCAACGGATTGCAGGTGGCGCCTTGTGTGGCGGCCGCAAACGGCGGCTGTACCAATCAGAACGTCGCCGACTGGTTCAACCATACCGCCAATTTAGCCGCCCAGGGCTTGCCGGCCAACAACGCGGGGGAGATTTCTTTCGTTCTCGGCGGCCCCGCCAATCACGGGCCCGGCATGTGGAACTGGGATAAGAAGGATTTCTCTCCCCGGGTGGCTATAGCCTGGGCGCCGGACACTGGTGAAGGCTGGATCGCAAAAATTCTTGGGCACAAGGACCAGTTTTCCGTGCGCGGCGGCTACAGCATCATGTACGACCATTTCGGCATTCCCATCGTGAACAGCTTTGACCAGCATGGCTCTTTCGGCCTCTCTACCGATCTGGGAAACCCCGCCGGTGTGGTTACGCCCGCAAACGCGCCACGGTTTACTTGTCTGATCGGCGCATCCTGCCTGCCTCCGCCCTGCC
>DASVBI010000065.1:0-3823 GCA_036375915.1 Terriglobales bacterium
TCGCCATCGCTTATGCGCTCAGTTTCCTGTTCACTCTGGTCTATGCCTACATTGCCGCGCACAACCGCCGCGCCGAACGCGTCCTGGTCCCCCTCCTCGATACGCTGCAATCCATTCCGGTGCTCAGTTTCCTTCCCGGCGTCATGCTGGCCATGGTCGCCTTGTTTCCGGCGCGCCAGCTAGGGGTTGAGCTCGGCGCCATCCTGCTGATCCTGACGGGCCAGGTCTGGAACATGACCTTCAGCGTGTATTCGTCCATGAAATCCATTCCGCGCGAAATGCTGGAGGCGGCCGAAGTCTACCGGTTGAACTGGTGGCAAAAACTTGTCCAGCTGGAGCTGCCCTACGCCGCTATAGGCCTGGTGTGGAATTCGATGATGTCGGTCGCGGGCGCATGGTTCTTTCTGATGGCGTGCGAAATGTTCGTGCTGGGCAACCGCGATCTGCGGCTGCCGGGCCTCGGCTCGTATCTGCAAACCGCCTCGAACGCCGGCAACATGCGCGCGATTCTGTGGGGTTTGCTCGCCATGATTGCCGTCATCGTCCTCCTCGACCAGTTGATCTGGCGGCCCGTGATCGCCTGGAGCGAGAAATTCAAGATGGAGCAAGTTGAAGCTTCCGAGGCCCCGCGCTCCTGGATTCTAGATTGGTTGCGGCGTTCGCGCGCGGTCTCCGCCATTGGCCGCCGGTCGATGGGTCCGGCGCGGGAGAAGCTGGCGCTTCATTTTGCAGGGCGCGCTTGGGAGCAGGAGCGGCGGCCCGGAAAACGGCGGGGCTGGATAGTCCGTGGGGTGGGCGCTGCGTTTCTGCTGGGCTTGGCGGCTCTGGTCGTGAAGATGATCGCGATGCTCACCGCTCTGTCCGGATCCGATGCGTGGAGCATTTTTCGCGGCGCCGGTGCGACGTTCCTGCGCGTGGAATTGACCCTGTTTCTGGCGGCGCTTTGGACCGTCCCGGTTGGCGTGGTGGTTGGGCTGCAGCCCCGCCTGTCTGCCATCGCGCAGCCGGTCGCTCAAATTGCGGCTTCCGTGCCGGCTACCGCGTTGTTCCCGATCGTGTTGCTGGTTCTGATCCGAATGGGCGGCGGGTTGGGAATCGGTTCCATCCTCTTGCTCCTGCTGGGCACGCAGTGGTACATCCTGTTCAATGTCATTGCGGGCGCCAGCGCCATCCCGACCGATCTCAAAGAAGTTTGCACCATCTTTCGCCTGAGGCGCTCGGATCGCTGGCGGCGCTTGTTTCTTCCCGCTATCTTCCCGTACCTGGTTACCGGGTTTGTGACCGCTTCCGGTGGCGCCTGGAACGCCAGCATCGTGGCCGAGTACTTCCGGTTCCAGGGCAAGACCATCTCCACGGTCGGCTTGGGAGCCGTAATCAGCGCTGCCACGGATAAGGGCAATTTCCCGATGCTGCTGGGAGCCACTATAGCCATGGCCCTGATGGTGGTTGTGTTCAATCGCCTGGTATGGCGCCGGCTGTATGCGCTGGCTGCAACCAAATATAAGCTCGAAACCTGACGCCCTCGAACCAAGCCGGAGTGCGTGGGCCACGCATTTGTGTTAAATTCCTCCCTTAGGAGAATTTTGGGATGAAACGCAGCGTGGCGATCGTCGGTTTATTGGTTTGGCCGCTTCTGGCACAGAAGCAAAACTTCACGATCAATGTCGGAACCCCGGAGGGGCAGCAGCTTCAGGCCATCGGTCAGGAGCCCGATGAGGCCAAGAAGACGGCTTTGATGGAAGATTTCCTTTCGAAGTACCCCAAGCACGAAGGCGCCCCCTGGGTTGCCGGCCAGCTCGAAGGGATTTATATCCCGCAGAAGCAGTTCGACAAAGCGCTGGCGGCCGCGGACAAGGCTTATACGGGCGGGCCCAACGAACTTGACCTCGGCTATAACGCGATCAAGGCGGCTGAAGGCAAGAACGACACGGAGGAATTGAAGAAGTGGGCCCAACGCACGTCGGAGATCGCCCAGAAGATCACCTCCGGTAAGGCGTCGAACGACGAAGAAAAAGCTGACATGGATCACGCCAAGGAAGTTGGTACCTACGCCGAGTATTCCCTATACGCCGCCGCTTCCAAGGCCCGGGATCCCAAAGTCATTTCAGACCTCGGCGGAACGCTCGAAAAGATCAATTCCAAGAGCCAATACATGTGGTTGGTGTCCCCGCGGTACTTGGCTTCGCTGGGGGGTAAGGGCTGCGCGGAGGCAACGAAGTTGGCTGCCGCTGATCCCAAGAACGCCGAAGCAATGTTGTTTGAGGCGGACTGCAACTGGCGGGGGAATCGGGCTTCCGCGGTTACGGCCAGCGCCAATAAGGCTTTGGAAGCTCTCAACAGCCGCCAGAAAGTGGAAGGTGGAAACGAGGCCGGCAAGGCCGCGACTGCGAACTTCTTCATCGGGACCGGAAGTGCGATGGAACAACGATGGGGCCCCGCTAACAAGGCTTTGCGCGCTGCTTTGCCCGGGTTGAAAGGCGAGCCGACCTATGAAGCAAATGCCCTGTTTGAGCTGGGCTTGGCCAATTACTCGCTCGGCAAAGCCATTGGAGACAAGGGCCAGATGCGCGAAGGCCTCAAATACTTCGAGCAGGCCGCGGGAATGAAGAGCAACGTTCAGGGTCAGGCTGCGACCAACGTCACCGTCATCAAGAAAGAACTGGGACTGCCGTAGCGCGCACTCCTGCGCTGCTTTGAAGCCCCTGCGATAATCGGAGTTCTCAGCGGCGCGCAACAACGATTAGCCGCGGAACGAAAAACTCTGCTCGTCACCGAGTTTTTTTCCCCGGTCCCGTGTTTATCCGAAGTGCGCTCCTGCGCTGGTGTGCTACAAGTGAACCCGGAGGAACTGATCCTTGCCCCATCCAAGAAGTTTCTTGCTTTGCGGCGCGTTTAGCGTCCTGACAGTTTCATCTTTTGCCCAAAATCCCACCATTGGCGGCGGTACGTGCAACTCTTCGTCGCTCAACGGCGTTTACGCTCTCACGGTTACCGGTCGCCAGACGAACTCGAAAGGTGTTTTCAATAATCTCTTCCAAGCGAACGGGTCGGCTTCCTTCGACGGGCTGAGCAAAGTCACCATTACCCTGAATACCAACACGCTCCAGGCAATTGCCACGCCTCTCGCCTGGTCAGGCACGTATAGCATTCAAGCTAACTGTGTAGGACAGGTTGCCATCAACTCGGGGGGCAGCCTCACACTGGACTTGCTGCTTTATGGCGGCGGCACGGATTTCTTGGTGAATGGGAGCGATGCGACCTACTCCTACGCTGGCAGCGGAAACACGCAACCGGCTACCTGCTCCGCCACCATGCTGGCCGGTGTTTACGCATTCAACGCTACTGGGTTTTCGCTCAACGGAGCCGCGGTGACGGGGGCTGAAGATGTTGCCGGGTTGCTCCAGTTCGATGGCCAGGCGAACGTAACCGCGAACTTCACAGCGTTTACGCTTGGCTCGTCCAGCCCGCTGAATTTGACGGGTACTTACAGCATTTCCAACTGCGGTGGATCTGCGAAACTGATCGACTCTAAGGGCAACACCTACACCCTCAGCTTCAGTATCACCGCAGAGAACAAGACTGCGATCACGAACTTCTCCGCTACGCTCGGGCTGAACGGAGTGGTCACTCTGTCCGGCGCTGCGCGCGCGGTCTATGGCCAGCCAACGGCCGCTCTTTTCGGCGATCCGCTGAATAGATTGGGTTCGCTCCGCATTACCCGCTTGGGAGGGCGTTCATGAAACGCCTGGCAGTTCCATTCTTGTGCTTTATCGCGGCGTCGGCATACGCGCAAAGCCCGATCGGCGGCGGAACGTGCGGCGCA
>DASVBI010000075.1:0-4730 GCA_036375915.1 Terriglobales bacterium
GCGCAGTATTACGCGGCGGGCCCAGATCTACGTTGTGCCTACCGGTTCGCTGCACAACCGGCCCATGCTCAGCGAGGCCTCGATCGTCCAGGCTCCACCCTACCTGCCCTGCAGCGAGGCCGTTGCTGCAGGCAGCAACCCTGCTCTTAACATTCGCTCCTGCGCTGATACCTTCGCGCTGGGAGCCGGTCTTAGCGTGGACGTGCGTCCCACCGTTGCCCTGGTCGCGGAGGTAATTCCGACCCTCGTTAACGGAACGGATCTGGGCATTCATCGCCCGCCGTTTGCATTCGGCATCCAGAAAAAGATCTGGCGCCACGCGTTCACCTTCGGTTTCTCAACCGGACCGGGAACCACAACTTCGCAGCGCATTGCCAGCCGCGCCACCTTCCTGGGGCAGTCTGGAGCCGATGTGCCCAGCGGGATGTTCGTAGGCTTCAATCTCAACCGGCAGCTGCATTGAGGCCCGATGTCTGGAAACGCCATGCGTCGCACCGGTTACCGCTGGCTGCGGAAGATCAGGGCTGTGCTGCCGGAAACGGAGGGCCGGCAAGAAGAAACCGCGGGCGCCCGTATGCTGCGCTGGACGCGGGAGAAGCTGGTGCCGAGGTCGAAAGTCTGGGTGCAGGTCGAGCGTGGGATGGCCCAGGGACTATGGATGCGGCTGCAACTGCCGGAAGAGATGTTTCTGTGGCGCGGCGACCATGAACCTTACGTTCAGGAGTTGCTGGCGAGTTTTCTGAGGCCGGGCTGGGTGGCTTATGACGTCGGCAGCTACGTAGGCGTCTTTGCCCTGCCGACGGCACGGGCAGTCGGTCCGGCTGGTAAGGTGTTTGCGTTCGAGCCCGATCCTGATAGCGCGGCCCGGTTGCGCGAGCATGTCGCCCGCAACCACCTGGAGGACCGTGTTCGGGTTGTGGAGGCGGCCGCATGGCGCAGGGAGGCAGGGCAAATTCCCTATCGCCGGGGATGCAAAGCGTTCTCGCAGGGCGGGGTGGAGGCGGAGGGAACCCATCCCGTCTTGGCCTCGGGGAAAAGAATCCTCGTGCGCAGTGTTTCTCTGGATGCATTTGTTGCCCAAGGCAATCCGGCGCCGCAGCTGCTGAAAATTGACGTGGAAGGCGGCGAGGCGGCGGTTATGGAGGGCGCCGAGGGATTAATCACACGCGACAAGCCTTTGATCATCTGTGAAGTCCATCACCTGGCGGCCGCGCGCTGGATGCAGCAGTGGCTTCCAAGTTGCGGCTATCACATAGACTGGACGATTCCACGGGAAGAGTTCCCGCGCCACCTTGTGGCCAAGCCGGCGCCGAAGGACTAGTGAAGGGCGGGGGAACGAACGGCTGAAGCCTGGGTTGATCCCGCCAGCGAACGATAGAGCGCGATCTGCCTTTCTTCGTAGTGAGAGCGGGTGAAGCGTTGCACGATTTTATGCCTGGCGGCCGCGCCCATAGCCTGCAGTTCGGTTCGATGTCGAAAGCACCACGAGATCATCTCTGCCAGTTCTCCCACCCGCCTGGCGGGGATTACGAATCCATCTTTTCCGTGGGTAACGCAATCTTCGGCCCCGCTGCGGTCGGTTGCTATTACGGGAAGCCCGCATGCCATTGCCTCCAATAAGACCAGCGCCAGACCTTCATTGGCTGAAGGCTGAATGAAAACGCTTGCCGAGCGGTACTGGTCTGCCACCTCGCGGGGTGGAAGAGGACCGGTGACAATGACGTTGGACCCGAGGTACTGCGTGAGAATGGATCGGATGTCAGGTTGCACGGGACCCACCAGCACCAGTTCGGCTTGTGGCAAGGCCAGCATTTTCCAAGCTTGCAGCAGGTAGGTGACGCCCTTGGCCAGCCCAATGCGCCCCACAAAGCAGGCGCGAAACTTGGGAGGCGGTGGAAGCCTCTGGGCGGGCGAGAAAAACTCGCTATCCACACCCGGCCAAACGACGTGCGTTTTCTGCGCGAGACCGAACTCGGCGAAGCTCCGCCGAGCGGTGGTAGATGGCACAACAATCGCATCACAGAGTTCGTATTCACGCTCCAGGCGACGGCTGAGCGAGGGTGGAAGCGCGCTAGGACAAGCGCCCGGCCTGAGGCCGGCGCGCGCGCATTCGAACAAAACCTCGCGCTGCCAGCAACGGGGGTGGAGAGTGGCGTTTTCCAGGAGGCTGGTGAGCCTCGCCCCCCGAGCCTGCAGGACGGGCAAGGCCAGGCCGGGCAAGCCGTGGAAAATCCCGTTGGACGGGACCCAGCGAGCAGCGAGGCGGCCCGCCACCCAGGAGGTGGCAAGTATTGGTAACTGTGGCCGTTCCTGGCCGGCTAGAAGAGCCCATGTGGTCCAAACACCACGGCTGAACAGTTTATAAAAAATGAACTGCTTGACGACTTCAAGATCACCGGTTTGCCCATTCTCCAGGATCTGCAGGCCAGGGGCGAAGCGGATAACCCGGTGAAGCATGCCGGCTCGATTGAGGGCAGCGGGTAGTGTGGCCTGGTAAGAAGCGGCGGCCTGGCACAGAGTCACTGAGATTTCTTTGCCGGGGATGGCAGATTTTGTGTCGCTCACTAGCGTACTGGCCATATCGGCATCCGGCAGAGAGCGGTCAGGCCGAGGCCGCGGCCGCAGTCGCTGGCGAAGGTAAGCTGGCGCGAGCCAGAGTCCCACGCAGGAGTCAGGGCATTGCAGTTGCCGTTTGTGAGCCGGCGCGCGGACCAGGTGCGAGCGTCAGCCAGCCACAAGTGCCAAACGCCACCCTCGAGATGGGTAAAGGCGAGCCACTTGCCATCGGGAGAAATAGCGGGATAACGAGCGGGCCTAGGCAGAGGAAGAGCGTTTACCGTGGCCGCAGTTCCAGGATGGACGAGGAACAAAGCCGGGGAACCTCCTTGGGCAGCGGAGATGATCAGGGTGCCCGCAGGGGTGAAGGCGTCTTCCCAAACGTCGAGGTCAGGCCTGGTTTCCCATTGCTCGCCGCCGTCGGGTCTGCTTCCGGGCCCAACATGCTTCATCAACAGGGAGCCGCGGCCTTGCCGTTCACGGATAACAGCGACATATTCGCTGTTGGCAGAAACAGCAGGGGACTGCGCGTTGGCAATGATGCTGTTGGGCACGGGACGCCCTTCCGTGGTGAGGGCGACGACCTGAGGCTCGTCGGACCCTTCATGCCAGCCGTCAACCCACGTAATGGGCAGATGCGGGTCGGCGCTGGGATGGAACACGTCGGGCGCAAGCGATAGCAGATGGAGCGATTCGTCCTGCAGGCGAGCTATGCGGTAGCCGTCCCCCAGCATGACGGAAAATGTAGTCACATTTCCAACCGTGCTTGGTGAAGCGGAGCGAAAGGACGCGGGTAAACTGGGGAGGCGCAGTCCGTAAGTATCAAATTTGCCGTTCAAACCCCGAAGCGTGACCGTGATGGAGACCATCGCGATTGCTGCATAAGCAATCGCAAACAGGAGCAATTCGCGCCGATGCCGGTGCAGTTGCGGCGACCAGCGAGCCAGGATGAACATCACGAGGCCCCACAGGGCAAGCAGCAGCCACATTCGCGGCACCGCCAGCAGGGAGTGCCAGCCTTCGGCATTCCCTGAAATGCCAAACGGGTAGGAGAGCAGGCCGTATAGAATCAGCAAAATAAGCGCGATCCGCCTCTGTCCACTCTGAATCAGGAAGTCTGCGCAGAAAACCACAGCCAGGATCAAGACGCAGAGGTGATAGGTGCCGGTTACCGAAGAGAGAAGCAAAAGCATGCAGGTGAAGACGCCCCATTCAAACAATTCCCGGCGTTCATCCTGCCGGGCGCCGGCGACGAAATAGAGCGTGACAAGCAGCACGAACGTCTGCCACAGGGGCTGCAGGGTTCCGTACAAGACAGGAGCGTGGATGACGGGGTGAGGATTCAGGTCGGGCTCTGCAATGAGCAAGCGATGCAGCAGGCCAGTGACCGAGTTCCAGCCCACACTGTAGGGGTCATGGCTCTCCCCGCGCAGCGCCCGAGGCAATACTTCAACCAGGTACACCCGGTTCACCTGCCAGCCTAACAGCCCGATAGAAAGCAGTCCCACCGCCAACCCGCCGGCGACCAGTCCCTGCAAGGCGCGCCAGCGCTTTTTTCTCAGGAAGAACAGCGCAAAAAGGGCGGGGAACACCTTGAGACCGGCAGCAAAAGCCAAAACCGCTCCCGAGGATGCTTCCCAACCACGGAGATAAAGGGTGGCTGCAACCGTAAAGAGCAGCAGCAGGAGGACGTAGTACTGGCCGTATAGGAAGTTGGTGTGCAAGGGCAATACGGCCAGCAACGTCAACAGTAGCGTGCGACGGCCGCCCAGGGCGGTCATGTTGGCGAGCAGGCGCCACACCAGCGCAAGGAAAATCAGATTCAGAACCAGCCAGAAGTGTTTGGCAAGCAGCGGGGGCAGGCCGGCAAAAGGAGCCAGGGGGAGCAGCGAAAACGGGGTCAGGGGGACGAAACCGACCAGCGGCTGTTCGATTTCAAAGCGATGCTTTTCGCGCTGCAACCAAGTCCAGTCATACAGGCGGGCCAGGGAGTAGTCCTCGCGATAGAGGCGGGCGGCCAGATAGTAGTTGGGAAAGTCGGTGTGCAGAGTCTTCCAGGCAGGGCGCAAGCTGTTCCAGCAAAAACCTGCGAGCAGCAGTACAACGAGTACAGTTTCTGCCACAGACAGCAACGCGGGCGGCACATGGGGGCGGAGCAAACGGACCTGAGGAGC
>DASVBI010000066.1:0-3058 GCA_036375915.1 Terriglobales bacterium
TAGGAGCGCTTCTGCACCTCGATGAGGTTGGGGATCTGGATGGTGGTTGGAATTTTGGAAAAATCGAAACGGGGGCGAAAGGCGTTGTTCTTGGTCGGCATCTACGAACTCCAGGAATTTCAGCGCAGCACCGGGCTGCGACCTAAAAGCAAATTGGTGAGTGGCCGCGCGTTACCGCGGGCCACGAAAAACTTCTAATCCCTAAAAAACACGCGCACCCGCGGGGACAAGATTTCCCCCGGGCGCCGCTTACGGCACTGACGGTTTGCTGAATTGTGTTTTTCCCGCGCCAGTTGTCAGGCCTGCCATGCCCAGCGACGCCGGTTGCTCTATTTCTCCGGACGACGCTGGAGCTCGCCGCTTCGCGCGATGTGTGCTGGCTCGCGCTTGCTCGTGAACGGGGAGCAGTGCCAATTAGATGAACCAAACTGCTCCCCGGCTTCACGGAAAATCGATCGCCCGCCACCCCGGCTTCTGGGCCCAGACGCCCGAGCGCCGCCATGGCAGACAACGTTAAAACCTGTGCTTTCCGGGTAGCGCTGGCATCTTGCCGGCTGTCCAGCGGGCGTCCCGCCCGCTTGTGGCCGCTCAGAAAGGCGGCGCTACCTGGACAAAAACTACTTCACCTCGACCACAGCCCCAGCCTCGGTGAACTTCTTCCTGATGGTCTCCGCCTCGTCCTTGGAGACGCCTTCCTTAATGGGCTTGGGAGCGCCATCCACCAGGTCCTTGGCCTCCTTCAGGCCCAGGCTGGTGACTTCGCGCACCGCCTTGATAACATTGATCTTATTCGCACCCACTTCCTTGAGCACGACGCTGAATTCGGTCTTCTCCTCGGCCGGAGCCGCACCCGCCGCCGCCCCTGCGCCGCCGCCGGCCATGACCACCGGCGCGGCCGCGGCCGCGGAAACGCCCAAGCGCTCTTCCAGCTTCTTCACCAGCTGCGCCGCATCCAGCAGCGACAACCCTACAATCTGCTCTTCCAATTGCTGCAAGTCAGCCATTGCTATCTCCACCCTTCGGTATCAGTTTTGTTGTTCGGTACCATGTGCCCGGTTTCCAGTGCGCTCTCGAACCCTGCTGCGCCAGACTCGCGGCAGGAACCCGGATCGCAACCCCGGCACCTGATAACCAAATCCCTACGTGCCGGCGGCTTTCTCGCCGGCGAACTTGTTCTCCTTCACGCCCTGGTTCACCACCACCGCCAGGTTGCGGCCCACCGCGTTCATAACCGTGACCAACCGCTGCGCCGGAGCATTCATCAGGAACAGCAGCTTGGAGTAAATCTCCTCGCGCGAAGGCATGGTGGCCAGCGCCTGGATCTCCTTGGTGGAGATCACGCGGCCGTCCAGCACGCCCAGCTTGACGGTAAGCTCCGGGGTGTCCTTGATGTACTTGGAAATGGCCTTAGCCAGGGCCACCGGATCGCCGGCCGTATAGGCGATGGAGTTCACGCCCTCCAGGCCCTTCAGGGCCTCTTCCACGGCCGTGCCCTTGGCGGCGCGCTCGGCCAGGGTGTTCTTGACCACCCGGTACTTGCCACCGGCGCCGCGAATCGCCTTGCGCAGTTCAAAGTCCTGCGCCACCGTCAGCTTGGTGAAGGTAGTCACCACCGCGCTGTTGATGCTCTTGAACTCCTGGCTCAGCTCTTCTACCTGCTCGATCTTTTTCGCTCTGGAAACGGCCATATAAAGTCCCTTTTAAAGCTGGCTAGCTATCTGGCTGCCTGGCTGTCTAGCTCTGCTGCATCTGGCCAGCCGGCAATTCAGCCAGCCGGCTAGTTCGTTCCTAGGCTTTGGCTGCTGCCTCCATTGCCGAGGTATCAATGGAGATGCCCGGCCCCATGGTGGAACTGAGGGTGGCTCCCTTGATGTACTTGCCCTTGGCGGCTACCGGCTTGGCGCGAATCACACTGGTGATAAGCGTGGTGGCATTGTCTACCAGCTTATCGGGGCTAAATGACATCTTGCCCACCGGGACGTGCACCAGCGCGGTCTTGTCGGTGCGAAACTCCACCTTGCCGGCCTTGACCTCCTGCACCGCGCGCGCGATATCAAAGGTCACGGTGCCGGTCTTGGGGTTGGGCATGAGCCCGCGCGGCCCCAGCACCTTGCCCAGGCGGCCTACCGACTTCATCATGTCGGGGGTGGCCACCACGGCGTCGAAATCGGTCCAGTTTTCCTTCTGGATCTTCTCCACCATGTCCTCGCCGCCTACGATGTCGGCGCCCGCCTGTTCGGCTTCCCGCACCTTTTCGCCGCTGGCGATCACCAGCACGCGCTTGGACTTGCCCAAACCGTGCGGCAGAACCACCGTGCCGCGCACCATCTGGTCGGCGTGCTTGGGATCAACGCCCAGGCGCAACGTGACCTCAACGGTTTCGTCAAATTTGGCGTACTTCACCTTCTGCAGAAGCGGAACCGCTTCCTGCAGCGGGTAAGGGCGATGCTCCACCGCCTTGCGTGCGTTGCTGATGTTTTTGCCTGTCTTGCGTGACATTGATTGCTCCTTGTCTCCCACCGCTGCCCGCTCTTCTGAACAGCCGTAGTGTTTGCGACTGCAAAGGCGTAGCAAGCTACGTCTCTGCCAATAGGCTTGCCTAAGCCGTGACCTCAATCCCCATGGAGCGCGCCGTGCCCTTCACGCTCTTGATAGCCGACTCAATTGAGGCGGCGTTCAGGTCGGGCATTTTCTGGCGCGCGATCTCTTCCACCTGCTTCTCCGTGACCTTGCCGACCTTGTCTTTGTTGGGCGTACCCGACCCCTTGGCGATTCCCGCAGCGCGCTTCAACAGCACCGACGCCGGCGGAGTCTTGGTGATGAACGTAAAGGAACGATCACTCCACACTGTGACCACCACCGGGATAATCAGCCCTTCCAGTTCTTTGGCGTTGGTACGCGCATTGAACTGCTTGCAGAACTCCATAATGTTGATCTGCGCCTGCCCGAGGGCAGGGCCCACCGGCGGCGCCGGCGTCGCTTTGCCCGCCGCAATCTGCAGCTTGACTGACCCTGTAACCTTCTTTGCCATGATGCCTTTCGCTACCTGCTCTAAATT
>DASVBI010000083.1:0-5166 GCA_036375915.1 Terriglobales bacterium
GGCATGCTGGTTTACCTGTGGTTCCGCTTTGAGCTGATCTACGGCGTGGCTGCGGTGGTGGCTTGTTTCCACGATACGCTCATCACGGTTGGCGCTTTCTCTTTGGCCAACAAGGAGATAAGTCTCACGGTCATTGCCGCCATCCTGACCCTGGTAGGCTACTCCATGAACGACACCATCGTCGTTTTCGACCGCATACGCGAAAATATCAAGCTTTTGCGGCGGGAGAAGATGGACGACATCGTCAATCGCAGCATCAATCAGACTTTGAGCCGGACGGTGCTCACCTCCGGCCTGACGTTTTTGACCGTGTTAGCCCTATATCTGTTTGGGGGTGAAGTGCTTAGGGGCTTCTCTTTCGCTCTGGTGATCGGCATCCTGATCGGAACCTATTCTTCGATCGCGGTGGCGGCGCCCATGCTGGTGGCTTACCAGGATTGGCGCTCCCGGCGCGCCAGCAGCGGCCGCCAGACGCCGCCGGCGGCGCCGAGCGTAAATCGCCGCGAAAAAGTGCGGGCAAAGGCGTAGAATTCGGCCCTTCCCCTCTGCGGAGGGGACGGCAACATTTCTGGGTCGGCTTACCTCCAATCGGGAGCAAAGTTCGGCTCGGCGGTGTCTAAATGGTAAGAAGACGGAGGAAGTTCCATGTTTGAGGACAGCCTTCTGGAATCAGGAGGCAGGCTTCACACCAAGCGCGGGATGACGACGACCATCTCATTTGTTCTGCAGATTTGTCTGGTCGGCGTTCTGGTTTTGATCCCGCTGCTTTACACCGAAGCCCTGCCCAAGCAGCAGTTGATGACGTTTCTCGTAGCGCCTCCGCCACCGCCTCCGCCGCCTCCACCCCCGGCGGCTGTGCCCCAGCGGGTGGTCAAGGTAGTGCAGACCGACATCATTAACGGCGAGTTGCGCACGCCCACCAAGATCCCCAAGAAAGTGGAGATGATTAAGGAAGAGGAAGCGCCCCCGCCGGTGATGGCGTCGGCTGGGGTGGTGGGCGGCGTGCCCGGCGGCGTGCCAGGTGGACAGATGGGCGGCGTGATCGGCGGCATCATCAGCTCCACTCCCGTAGCGGTGCCCAAGGTTGCGACCCCGCAGCGGGTGCGCGTCTCCCAGGGCGTCTCCCAGGGCCTGCTCATCCATCGTGTGCAGCCTATGTATCCGCCCCTGGCGCGGCAAGCCCGCATTCAGGGAACAGTAGTGTTGCAGGCGGAGATCAGCAAGGATGGCACCATCGAGAACCTGCGTTTGATCAGCGGGCATCCTATGCTGGCCCCTTCGGCCATCGAAGCAGTGAGGCAGTGGCGCTATAAGCCTTACTTCCTGAACGGCGAGCCGGTAGCGGTGGAGACCCAGATCACGGTGAATTTCACCCTGGCCGGCGGCTAGAAAGAGTTTTTCGGGGCCAGCCCGATGGGGCGCGCCCCCTTACTGAATCAAGCGGTTGGCGTCCGCGTGCATTTTGGTCCCCGGACGCGTAAACTGCAGGCCACCAACCCTGCGCGCTGGTCCTGAATCCAAATTCCAGCGCATGCTTCGCAGGCAGGTCCACGCTTGATCCTTTGTAATCGCTTGCAGACCAGGTTCACAGCAGTTCGCGGTACCGAGTCACGACATTCCTGAGGAGGAAAAGTCACTCATGTTCGTAGCACACGCAGCTAACGCAGCCCTTACCCATGCCTCCGTGTACGCCTCGTGGATATTCCAGGAAGGCGGCACCGTAGGATGGGACCCGATTTCGCTATGGCACCAGATGGGTATTTTGGCGAAGGCGGTAGTTATCATTCTGTTCATCATGTCCGGCTGGTCCATCGGCGTGATGATTGACCGCTGGATGGCGTTCAGCGCCGCACGCAAGCAGTCGCGGGCCTTCGCTCCCGCGGTGGCCGGCGCCCTGCGCGAAGGCAAGATTGACGAAGCTATCCGCGTAGCCGAGCGCAATAAGAAGAGCCATCTGGCCAAGGTAGTGACCGCGGGCCTGCAGGAATTCCGCGCCCACTCCGAGTCCGGCGACATTCCTGGCGAGCAGATTGAAGCTTCCAAGCGGGCCCTGGAGCGCGCCGAGGCCATCGTACACGCTGAACTGAAGCGGGGGCTGAGCGGCCTGGCCACCATCGGCTCCACCGCTCCCTTCGTCGGCCTGTTCGGCACCGTGGTCGGCATTCTGAACGCCTTCAAGGGTATTTCCGAGCAGAAGGCCACAGGTCTGGGCGCGGTCGCCGGCGGTATCGCTGAAGCGCTGGTAACCACCGCCGTCGGTCTGTTCGTCGCCATCCCGGCCGTGATGATGTTCAACTATCTCACCAGCCGGGTGGAAGCTTTCGACGTGGAGATGGATAACTCGTCGAGCGAACTGATTGACTACTTCCTGAAGCGCCGGGGCGTTCGCCGGTAAGCGAACCGGGGCCAACGGCAAGGCGGGCGTAAGTTCTGCCCGGCTCGCCATTTCCCCCGGCCAGCTGAAAGCGAATTCCGCGCAAAGGAGAGCAAGCCATGGCAATTAACAAAAGAAACGAAGGCGCCAAGGTCAACTCCAACATCAACGTGACGCCCATGGTGGACGTCATGCTGGTGCTGCTGATCATCTTCATGGTCATCACGCCCATGTTGCAGAAGGGCGTGAGCGTGGACCTGGCCAAGGTCAACAACCCCACGCCCATGGCCGATGCCGACAAGGAAGACGCCTTGCTGGTGGCCATCATGCGCGACGGCAAGATATATTTCGGTAACGATATGATCACGCCCGATGCGCTCACGGAGAAGATTAAGGACCGCCTGGCCAACCGGGTGGATAAGCGGGTCTTCGTCCGCGCTGACGCGCGCGCCAAGTACGGCACCGTGGTTGAGGTGGTGGACAACGTGCGCGCCGCCGGGGTGGATGACCTGGGTCTGTTGACCGAACAGCGGAAGACCTCTTCCGGAGCCACAGCGCCTGCGCCGGCGCCAATCGCGCCCACTGGGCAGTAGGAGAAGCGACTATGGGAATGGCAATTGGAGGTTCCGGTGGCGGTCCTACTGCGGACATGAACGTCACCCCGCTCATTGACGTGCTGCTGGTGCTGCTGATCATCTTCATGGTCATCACCCCGCTCACGCCCAAAGGGCTGGATGCGCTGGTGCCGCAGCCGCCGCCGCCCAACCAGAAGCAGCAGCAGAACCAGCCCGACCGCACTATTGTGGTGCAGGTAATTGACCGCGGTCCGGGGCAGAACCCCGGCTTGAAGATCAACCAGGAAGACGCCAACTGGGATAATCTTCAGCAGCGGCTGACCGACATCTACAAGACGCGCGCCGAAAAAGTCATGTTCGTCAAGGGCGACAACGGCATTCCTTTTGCCGATGTGGCCAACGTGATTGACATCGCGCACGCCGCCGGTGTGGACAAGGTTGGGCTCATCACCGCCAAGATCGAGGCGGGTAACTAGATACCAGGGCAGTTTCCAGGCAGGCGGCGGCAGGGCTGCCGCCTGCGCTGGGGTTCTTAGCGCGGTCGGGCCGCTCCGCCTAAAACCGGGATCTCGCCCGCAACCTATCACCAGGGAGGCCCTTAGCTTTTTCGGCAAGGGGGACTAATAGACAAAATGAACAGAAGCGTGCGAGTTGTGATATTGTCGGCCGCCGCTCTGGCGCTGCTCTTCGCCGCCGGTTGCAGCAAGCTGAAAGCGCGCGACCAGCTCAATAAAGGCGTCCAGGCCTACAAGAATGCCAAGTTCGAAGAGGCCATCAACCGCTTCCAGAATGCGGTCGCTCTGGACCCATCCCTGCTCAACGCGCGCCTTTATCTGGCCACTGCGTACGCCCAGCAGTATGTTCCCGGAGCGGACACGCCGGATAACAACCGCAATGCCGAGCAGGCCATTGACCAGTACAAGCAGGTGCTGGGCCGCAATCCCAGCCGCGAGCAGCAGATTAACAGCGTGAAGGGAATCGCCTATCTCTACCTGCAGATGAAGAAGTTCGATCTGGCCAAGGAGTATTACCGCAAGGCCTCGCAGATAGACCCCAACGACCCCGAAACCTACTACTCGGTGGGCGTGATTGACTGGACCGAGTGCTACCAGCCGCGCATGGAAGAGCGCGCCAAGCTGGGCCTGAAGCCGGATGACACCTTGAAGGATAAGAAAGTGTGCCAGCACCTGAAGGACGTCAACGGGGCCAACATCCAGGATGGCATTGATGTGCTCAACAAGGCGCTGCAGTTGCGTCCTGACTACGACGATGCCATGGCCTACATGAACCTGATGTACCGCGAAAAGGCCGACACCGAGTGCGACGCTCCCGACCAGCAGACCGCCGACCTGAAGACGGCGGATGAGTGGGTGGATAAGACCATGGCCACCAAGAAAGCCAAGGCAGCCAAGGCGGCGCAGACCCCGGGTGGCATCACGGAACAGCCGGCCAGCCAGAATCAGTAAGGTTTCCCTCCCTCCTCAGGACAGCGCCCCTTCCGCCCACAAGCGGAGGGGGCGTTTTAGTGTTCTGCGTGGCAGCAAGCTATGCACCGCCCCGTGTCCGCACACGCCATGGTGGCGTGAATTACAATCAAAACTTTGCGCACGTGTTGCGGCTCGCATAGGTTTCCATGTTCAAGAAGATCCTGATTGCCAACCGGGGTGAAATTGCGGTGCGCGTGATGCGCGCCTGCCGCGAGCTGGGCATTCCCTCGGTGGCGGTTTATTCCGAGGTGGACCGCGCCTCGCTGCACGTGCGCCACGCCGACGAGGCGTACTTCATCGGCCCGGCGGCGGCGACGGAGTCCTACCTCAACATGGAAAAGATTCTGGACGCGGCGCGGCGCAGCGGTGCGGACGCCATTCATCCCGGCTACGGTTTCCTTTCTGAGAACCCGCGCTTTGCCCGCGCCTGCCAGGAGGCGGGGGTGAAGTTCATCGGCCCCAGGGCCGAAGCCATGGAACTGCTGGGCTCCAAAACCCGCGCCCGGCAGGCCATGGAGCGCGCCGGCGTGCCCCTGGTCCCGGGCTCATCGCGGGGACTGGAATTTGCCGAGGCGGTGCGGGTGGCAAAGGAAGTGGGTTATCCCATCATGCTCAAGGCGGCGGCCGGCGGCGGGGGCAAGGGCATGCGCCTGGTGCGTTCGGAGGAGGAGTTGGGCTCCGCCTTCGAGGCCGCCCGCAGCGAGGCGGAACGCGCCTTCGGCGATGGCGA
>DASVBI010000609.1:0-2370 GCA_036375915.1 Terriglobales bacterium
GCATTGAGGGCGCCTCCGGGCGTGTACTTGTAGAAGACGCGCACGGCGCCCCGCCCAGCGTGCCTTTCTGGCGCGGCGAAGCTCCGGCGCGCACCAGCGAGCTTTCGGAGCATGTGGCGGACCTGCGAAAACAAATCAGCGACATGCTGCCCAGGACTTCGCCCATCGGCATCTCGCAGAATCAGCCCGAAGTGGCGGAGACGGTGCGCTGGCTCAAAGAGGAAACCTGCCTGGACGATTCCGGCGCCGAGCAGGCCATCGAATATGTGATCCAGGGACGAGCGGTGCTGGGCGCCGTGCCCACGCAGAAGACCATCATCGCCGAACGCTTCTTTGATGAAGGCGGCGGCATGCAGCTGGTGATCCACGCGCCCTTCGGCGGACGCATCAACAAAGCCTGGGGACTGGCGCTGCGCAAGCGTTTTTGCCGCAGCTTTAATTTCGAACTGCAGGCCGCGGCCACCGATGATGGGTTGAACATCGCGCTGGCTGAGCAGCACAGTTTTCCCCTGGCGGACGTTTTCAACTTCCTGCAGGCGGAAACGGTGCAGCCGGTGGTGGAGCAGGCGGTGCTTACAGGCTCGCCCATTTTCGGCACGCGCTGGCGCTGGGACGCCATGCGCTCGCTGGCCCTGCTGCGCTTCCAGGGCGGCAAAAAGCTGCCGCTGCAGATTCAGCGCATGCGCTCCGATGATCTGATGGCTTCAGTGTTTCCCGATGTGGCCGCCTGCCAGGAAAACATTGTTGGCGACATTCAGATTCCCGACCACCCCCTGGTACGCGAAGTGATGAAGGACGTGCTGACGGAGGCCATGGACATTGACGGCCTGCGCGCCGTGCTGCGCGGCATTGAGGATGGCAGCATCCGCTGCCTGGCGGTGGACACGCCGGTGCCCTCGCAGTTCTCGCATGAAATCCTGAACGCCAATCCTTACGCCTACCTCGATGACGCTCCCCTGGAGGAGCGCCGCGCGCGCGCGGTGCAAATGCGCCGCTTGCTGCCGGAATCGGGGCGGGAGGAAGTGGGCAAGCTCGACCCCGCCGCCATCGCCCAGGTGAGCGAAGAAGCGTGGCCCGATGTGCGCGACGCCGATGAACTGCATGACGTGCTGCAGACGCTGATTGCCCTGCCCGAAGATCTCGTGGGAGCGGGCGCCCCTTCGGCAAGCTCAGGGCAGGTTCCCGCGCGTGCGGGTGTGCCTGTGGCGCGCCTGGAATGGCAGCACTATTTCGAACATCTTGCTTCCAATGGCCGCGCCGGCCGCGTGCTGCAGGATGGCAAGGCATTTTGGGTCTGCGCCGAACGCGCCCAGACTTTCGCGCAAATCTATCCTGTAGCCGAGTTCGAAACCCCGCTTGCGAAACTGGACGGTTCAGTTCCGTCGCCCGAAGATGCCCTGCTGCAAATGATCACCGGCTGGATGGGTCACCTGGGCCCGACCAGCGCCGGCGAGTTGGGGCAAATCCTGAGCCTCCCGCCTTCTGGAGTGAACAAGGCGCTGCTGCGCCTGGAATCAAATGGCGCCATCCTGCGGGGCAAATTCACTGACCTTTCAGGTAGCGCAGGGACGCCCGCTGCCGAATCCGACCCTGCGCGCGGGACTATTCTTTCGGAAGGGCACGGCTTCAGCCGTGCCGAAAAATCGCCTATCTCGTCCGGGGTTTTAGCCCCTGAGGTGGAATGGTGCGAGCGCCGGCTGCTGGCGCGTATTCACCGCCTGACCTTGGGCACCTTGCGCAAGCAGGTGGAGCCGGTCACGGCGGCGCAGTTCATGCGCTGGCTGCTGCGCTGGCAGCACATCGCGTCCGGCACGCAGGTGATGGGCGAGCGGGGCACGCTGGAAGTCCTGCAGCAGTTGCAAGGCTTCGAGATTCCCGCGAGCGCCTGGGAGCGCCAGGTGCTGGCGCGCCGCATTGCCAACTACGACCCCAAGGTTCTGGACCAACTCTGCCTCACCGGCGCGGTGGGCTGGGGACGGCTTTCGCCCCATCCCGCCACCCTCGAAGATTCCGCCGAGGGCAAACGGCGCGTGGTTCCCACCAGCGTGGCGCCGATCACATTTTATGTTCGCGAAGAAGCTGACTGGCTGCCTCCTCACACGGATCACCAGGATGGGCGCGGCCTGAGCCACCCCGCGCGCCAGGTGCTGGAATTCCTGCGCCAGCACGGCGCGTCGTTCTTTGCCGACATCGTGCGCGGCAGCGGCAAGCTGAAGGCGGAAATTGAAACCGCGTTGTGGGAACTGGTGGCCGCTGGCCTGGTAACCGCCGACGGCTTCGACAACCTGCGCTCGCTGATTGAACCCAAGCGGCGCTCCGGCCAGGGCAGCGGACGCATGGCCCGGCCCCGCCACAGCGCGGGCCGCTGGG
>DASVBI010000437.1:0-7646 GCA_036375915.1 Terriglobales bacterium
TGTACAAATCCACCGACGGCGGCAAAACGTGGATCCACCTCGGCCTGCCGGACAGCCAGCAGATTCCCGCGCTGGCGGTGGACCCGCACGACCCCAATCGCGTATTTGCCGCCGTGCTCGGCCACCCCTACGGACCCAGCCCGGAGCGCGGCATCTACCGCTCGACTGATGGCGGCCAGACCTGGCAGAAGGTTCTCTACAAGGATGAGAACACCGGCGGCTGCGATATCGAGATGGATCCCTCCAATCCCAGCGTTCTCTACGCCTGCATGTGGGAAGTGCGCGAAGGTCCGTGGGAAGACAACAATGAGTTCAATGGCACCGCCGGCGGACTCTTCAAATCCACCGATGGAGGCAACACCTGGCAGCAGCTGACCAACGGCCTGCCCAAAAATCTGAGCCAAGTCAACGTGGCTATTGCGCCCAGCCAGCCCAGCCGCCTCTATGCCACCGTGGCCACCACGGCAGAAAGCGCTTACGAATCCGCCGCCGGCCTGGGATTTTACCGCTCCGATGATGCCGGCCAGACCTGGTACGAAGTCACCAAGGATGCGCGCCCCGCCATGCGCATCGGCGGCGGCGACCTGCCCATTCCCAAGGTTGACCCCAAGAATCCCGACGTGGTGTACAGCGCCAGCATTGTGACCGTGCGCTCCCGCGACGGCGGCAAGACCTGGACCAGCCTTCGGGGCGCGCCCGGGGGCGACGATTACCAGAACATCTGGATCAGCCCCGACAGTCCGGACACTATCCTGCTGGTCAGCGACCAGGGCGCCATCGTAAGCGTCAATGGCGGACAAAGCTGGAGTTCCTGGTACAACCAGCCTACGGCGCAGCTCTACCACGTCAGTACCAGCAACACCTTCCCCTACCGGGTTTGCGCGGGCCAGCAGGAAAGCGGCTCGGTGTGCACCTTGAGCCGGGGCAATGACGGGGAAATCACCTTCCGCGACTGGCATCCCGTGGGCGCCATCGAGTATGGCTACGTGGCTCCTGACCCGCTCGATCCTGACACTATTTTCGGCGCTGGCCGGACTGAAGTTTCCAAGTACCACTGGAGCACCGGGCAGGTGCAGAACGTCACGCCCATTCCTCTGCGCAGCGGCAAATACCGCGCCGACCGCACCGAGCCGGTGATGTTCTCGCCGCTGGACCCGCACACCCTGTATTACGCCGCCAACGTGCTGTTCAAAACCGAGAATGGTGGGGACTCCTGGCAGATCATCAGCCCCGACCTGAGCCGCCAGAACCCGGGCACGCCCGCCAGTGTGGGCAAGCTGGTGAGCCCCAAGGCGGGCGAGCAACGCGGGGTGATCTACGCGCTGGCGCCCTCGTTCAAGGACATAAACACCATCTGGGCGGGAACAGACGACGGCCTCATCTGGGTTACCCACAATGGCGGCAAGGACTGGAGCAACGTGACGCCGCCTCAGCTCACACCGTGGAGCAAGGTCACGCAGCTGGAGGCTTCGCATTTCGATGACCAGACAGCCTATGCCTCGGTGAGCCGCTTCCGCATCAACGACCTGCGCCCCTATATTTACCGCACCCACGACGGCGGCAAGACTTGGCAGCCGATCACCAGCGGGCTGCCGGACAACGCTCCCGCCGATACCGTGCGCGAAGACCCGGTGCGTAAGGGCCTGCTTTTTGCCGGCACCGAAACCGGCGTGTACGTTTCTTTCGACGACGGCGACCTCTGGCAATCGCTGCAGCTGAACCTGCCCCACACCTCCATGCGAGACTTGACCATTCACGGCAACGACCTGATTGTGGCCACGCATGGCCGCTCATTCTGGATTCTGGACGACATTCTTCCTCTCCGGCAGCTCACAGCGAGGCTGGCAAATTCGCCGGCCTATTTGTTCCAGCCCGCCACCACCTACCGCGTGCGGCGCTCTACTTACACGGATACGCCCCTTCCTCCCGACGAGCCTGCGGGCGAGAACCCGCCCGATGGCGCCATTTTCGACTACTATCTTTCCCAGCCCGCCTCCGGAGCGGTAACACTGGAAATTCTGGATTCCCAGGGCCAGGTGGTCCGCCGCTACTCCAGCACCGACAAGCCCTCGGTCACAGAAGCCGAGCTGAAGAATCAGCTCATCCCGCTGTACTGGATCCGCATGCCGCAGGTGCTGTCCGCGGCAGCCGGCGCGCACCGCTGGGTTTGGGACTTGCACTACACCACGCCCGTGGCCACGCACTACTCGTATCCCATATCTGCCGTGCCCCGCGACACGCCAAGAGTCCCGCTGGGACCCCGCGCCCTGCCGGGCCAGTACACGGTGCGGCTGACGGTGAACGGTAAGAACTACAGCGCGCCCCTGACCGTCAAGATGGACCCGCGGGTGAAAACGCCGCCCGCCGGCTTAGAGCAGCAGTTCCAGGCGGAGGTGCGGCTGGCATCCATGATGACGCAGGTTGCGGAAGGGGTGCTGCAGGCGCGGTCCGCCGCCGATCAACTGCACAAGCTCGCGGCCCAGGCCAGCGGACCAGTTAAGGACGCGATCACCGCATTTGAGAGCAAGCTCGCGGCCGTGGCCGGGAAGCCGGGCGGATTCTCCACGCCTCCCTCGGCGCAGGTGACGCTCACCCGCCTGAACGGAGAGGTCACAACCCTCTATGGCGACGTGGACCGCGCCGATGCCGCGCCCAACCTGGCCCAGGTAAATGCCGTGGCGGAGACTGAGCGGGATTTTGCAGCTCTCATGCAGCGCTGGAGCGCGCTTAAGAACACAGACCTGCCCTCCCTGAACCGTCAGCTGCAGGGCGCCAGCCTTCCGGAGGTGCAACTAAGCGCGGCCCCGGCAAACGATGAAGGGGAAGAGGAATGAAGGGGCATTGTTTTCGCGCTTGTTCTCAATTTGTCCAACCGATTCATCACTCACCTAGGGCCATACTGAAAACGGTTGGGGCTCCAGGTATCGTGGGTACGACGCTGAAAATTGACGCCCGTCGCCTTTGAGCTTGAACATGGGACAAATACTTGTCGAGGGGGATATGGTGGAATGAAATATCGCCAGCTGGGCAGGACCGGACTCAAGGTCAGCGAAATCGGCTATGGAGCCTGGGGCATCGGGCAGAGTGAATGGATGGGCGCCGATGATGAAGTTTCCCTCAGATCTCTTAAGGCGGCCCGCGATGCCGGCGTCAATTTTTTCGACACTGCCCTGGCCTACGGCATGGGCCATAGCGAGCAACTGCTGGCCCGCGCCTTCGGCAAATCGAATGACGTGATAATCGCCAGCAAGGTGCCGCCCAAGAACTTCATCTGGCCGGCGCAGCCCGGTGTCTCTCTGCGCGAGGTTTTTCCCAAAGAATACGTGCTCTCTTCGCTCGACCGCAGCCTTACAAATCTGGCGCGCGAGGCCGTGGACCTCTACCAGTTTCACGTGTGGAACGATGAATGGGTCGGCAACGAGGAATGGCTCTCCACCGTGCGCGAAATCCGCAGCTCGGGCAAGGTCCGCTTCCTCGGCATCTCCATCAATGACCACCAGCCCGCCAATTCCCTCAAAGTCCTGGCCACCGGCCTCATTGACAGCGTGCAAGTCATCTACAACATCTTTGATCAGTCACCGGAAGACGAGCTTCTTCCCTACTGTCAGAAGCGCCACATCGGCGTCCTGGCACGGGTTCCCTTCGACGAAGGCAGCCTTACCGGCAAAATCCGTCCTGACACGACCTTCCCCCAGGGCGACTTCCGCCATCAGTACTTCGGCGGCAACCGCAAGCAGCAGGTGTGGGAGCGCGTGCAACGCCTGACCAGGGATGCGGCTATTCCTCTCGATGAGTTGCCGCAGTTCGCGCTGCGCTTCTGCCTCAGCCAGCCCGCCGTATCCACGGTGATTCCCGGGATGCGCACGCCGGCGCACGTGGCCTCCAACGCCGCCGCGTCTGACGCCGGCCCGCTTTCCCCGGCCGTGCTGGCGAAAGTTCGCCCTCACCGCTGGGTACGCAACTTCTACGACTGACCTCCGCAGCAGCATATGTTTTTGTGGCGCGGGCCCCCCGCCCGCGTCGCGCCTCTGGCGGTGCTAGAGTAATGTTCCTGGGGGTGATTGGTGCAGCGCCTCATCAAAGCGCAACCGGGCAACGGAAATCGCCAGGAGGTGGTGCCGCCCGGCGTCCTGCGATTCCTTCAATTTTCTCTTTTGGGGTCTGGCGCGCACCAAGGGTCCACTAACAATCGCGAGTGCATCCTCTATGTGTTTTCCGGCAGGGCTGACGTTTCCGCTCACGGCCAGGATTTCCAGCAGAACTTTCCGCGCTTAGGTGGACGCCCAGATGTCTTCTCCGGGCCGCCCTGCGTGTTGTACCTGCCGCCACAATGCAGCTACCGCATCCAGGCCGCTTCCCAGGATTTTCGAGCCGGGCTGTTTTCCGCTCCCGCAACGCAACCCCGCACCCCTGCATTGATAGAGGGCGCCGCCGCCGGCAAGCAGGTCGGCCAGGGCAGTTTCCAGCGCATGGTCTACACGGCGGTGGGCGACAACATTGACGCCGAGCGCCTCCTGGCGGGCGAAACCATGAACGCTCCCGGAGGCTGGTCCAGTTTCCCGCCCCACAAGCACGATCGTTCCAATCCCCCGCACGAAGCCGTGCTGGAAGAGATCTACTATTTTCAAGTCCAGCCAGCCGGCGGTTTCGGCTTTATTTGGACCTACACCGCCGACGACGATCCCGACGGCTTCAACAATGTCTTCGTAGTGGAGAATGGCGATACCGTGCTGCTGCCCAAGGGCTATCACCCGGTGGTGGCGGCGCCGGGATGCCGCCTGCACTATACCTGGGTGCTTGCCGGCGAACAGCGCCGCTACGGCGCCTGGGCTGAAGATCCCAAGTACGCCTTTTTGAAGAACTCCCGCTGAGCTTTGATGCCCGGCGCTCTAAGCCCGTGAGCCCGCCGGTTTGCCCGCTGCGGCCGTTGTGCGGGCCGCCTGCACGGCCGCCAACAACTCCCGCGCCGCGTTCACGATCTTTTCCGTATTGCCCTGGCGCAAGGCCGCGGTGTCCACCAGGTCGGCCCCGACGCCCACGGCATATGCGCCGGCGGCAATGTACTCCGCGGCATTAGCTACGCTTACTCCGCCGGTGGGAATTAGTTTCGCTTGTGGAAAGGGTCCTCGCAGCGCCTTCAGATATTTGGGACCGCCGACGCTGCCGCAGGGAAAAATCTTGACCAGACTGGCCCCCTCGGCGCTGGCCGCCATAAACTCCGTGGGCGTGAGGGCGCCGGGAATGGCGAGCGTGCCGCGAGCTTGCGCCGCCCGCATCATGGCAAGGGACAGCCCTGGGCTGACCAGGAACTGCGCCCCGGCATCCAGACAAGCTTCCGCCTGTTCTCGCGTCACCACCGTGCCCGCTCCCACCAGCACCCTGCCGCCGACCTGGCGAATCAAATCGCGAATCACCTCCACCGCTCCCGCCACAGTCATGGTGATTTCCACCAGCGGAATTCCGCCCTCAAGGATGGCATCAACCGCCTGCCGCGCTTCCTTCACTCCGGCGGCGCGCACCACGGGCACGATGCCGATCTCTGCAATCCTGCACTCCGCCTCTTCCCGGTTCATCCTCGTCTCCTTATCGCGCCATCCGCGCGGTCGCGCCCTTCATTACCTGCAACACTTCCTCCAGCGTCGCCATGGTGGTGTCCCCCGGCGTGGTCATGGCTAGCGCGCCGTGAGCCGCGCCGCATTCCACCGCCCACTGCGGTTCCTTTCCGGAAAGGAAACCATAGATCAGGCCTGAGGCGAACGAGTCTCCCCCGCCCACCCGGTCGTAAATCTCCACATTCTCCCGCACAGAAGCCTTGTAAAAGCTCCCGCCGCACCAGGCAATGGCTCCCCAGTCGTTCCGGCTGGCGGTGCGGGCATGACGGAGTGTAGTAGCCACCACCTTCAGGTTGGGAAATTCCGCCACTACCTTCTCGATCATGGCCATGAAATTCGCCGGATCAAGCTTGGAATGCCCTTCATCCAGCCCAGCCACGGAAAAGCCAAGCGCCGCCGTGAAATCTTCCTCGTTGCCCAGCATCATGTCCACCAGCGGCGCGAGCGTGCGGTTCACCTGCTGCGCCTTCTGCTTTCCACCAATGCCTTTCCAAAGGGAAGCACGATAGTTCAGGTCGTAGGACACCACCGTCCCGGCGCGTCTGGCTGCCTGCATGGCCTCCTGGGCCACCAGCGGCGTGCTCTCCGAAAGGGCGCAGAATATGCCTCCGGTGTGGAACCAGCGCGCGCCTTCTTGGCCGAAGATTTGCTCCCAGTCAATTTCGCCCGGCTTGAGCAGCGAGACCGCAGTGTGACCCCGGTCGGAGCAGCCCACGCCCGCCCGCAGTCCGAAACCGCGCTCGGTAAAATTCAGCCCGTTGCGCACCTCGCGTCCTACCCCGTCATACGGCACCCAGCGCACGTGCTTCTGGCTGACTCCGCCCTGCAGGATGAAGTCTTCCAGCAGGCGGCCAACGGGGTTGTCGGCAAAGGCGGTGACGATCGCCGTCTCCATGCCGAAGCAGCGCCGCAGGCCCCGGGCTACGTTGTACTCGCCCCCGCCTTCCCACACTTGAAATTCCCGCGCTGTCGCGATGCGCCGGTCCCCCGGGTCCAGCCGCAACATCACTTCACCCAGGCTTACCAGGTCCCACCGGCAACTTGCCTTATCTCTGATTTGGAGTGCCGCCATGTTGTTGCTATCCTCTGCCGCCGGCCTCACTTCGTCCACCGGCTAGGTTGCGCCACGGATTAATGATATACAAGGACGATTCTCGCGCCCGTGCAATCCTCCTCCTCTTCGCGTCCTGCTGCTGCCCAGGCCACCGCCCCGCGCTTGATCCATGGCCTGCGCTGGTGGATTGGCGGGATGCTGTTTGCCTCCACCGTCATCAACTACATTGATCGCCAAACCCTGTCGCTGCTGGCGCCTTACCTGCAGCTGCAGTATCACTGGAACAACACCGATTATGCCAACCTGGTAGTTGCCTTCCGTGTTGCCTATTCGATTGGCATGACCCTCTGTGGCCGGCTCATGGACCGCATAGGCACCCGCCGCGGGCTCACCCTGACGGTGGCCTGGTACTCGGTGGTTTCCATGCTCACCGCAATGGCACGCGGGTTCTACAGTTTCGCCATTTTTCGGTTCCTGCTGGGCGCGGGCGAATCGGGCAATTGGCCGGCCGCCACCAAGGCCGTCGCGGAATGGTTTCCCAAGCGCGAGCGCGCCCTGGCCACCGCATTGTTCGACAGCGGCTCCTCCGTCGGCGCCGCCATTTCTCCTTTCATCGTTCTCTGGATCTACTTCCGCTGGGGATGGCGGCCGGCTTTCATGCTGCCCGGCATTCTCGGCTTTTTCTGGCTCCTCGGCTGGCGCTGGCTTTACCGCTCTCCGGAAGAGCATCCCCGTCTCGGTCCAACCGAACGCCAGATGCTGGCCACGGAGCAGGCAGAATTCGAATCGGAGCCCGCGCCCCGGCAGCGCTGGCGCGACCTCCTTAAGCTTCCGCAAACCTGGGGAACAATCATTGCCAAGACTTTTACCGATCCCGTATGGTTCTTTGTGACCGACTGGTTCCCCATTTACCTGGTGGCCAAGGGCATCAACCTGAGGAGCAGCCTGGTCGCTATCTGGATTCCCTTCGTCGCTGCTGA
>DASVBI010000244.1:0-2316 GCA_036375915.1 Terriglobales bacterium
AGAGGGGATGACAGGGAAAAAGAAGAAGCGACGTCCCACATTTGGCCGGCGGAGATTTGTGGAGAACTGAGCGGGAACGAGTGCGGCCAAATGTGGGGCACCCGCGTCAACCCTCACCGTTGTCATCCTGAGTTCGAATGCGGAATACAGACCCGCATTCGAAGGAAGGACCTGCTGTACGGTGGAGTTTCAGAGAAACGCCTGAATCCGTAGCGAGGAATGCAGAGGTTCCTTCGCTGCGCTCAGGATTTCGGCAGGCGGCTCAGACGCCGCCCAACCGCCTCAACTTCGCTGCGCTCAGAGCCTGCCCTGAGCGAGCGTAGCGAGTCGAAGGGATTTCGGCAGCAGGCTCCCGCTCGTCGCCTGTGGCGACTCGTTCACGCCTGCTGAACGCCTCAAGTTCGATTCCGCCCCGCGCCTCCAGCTGAACTATCCCGCCAGATGAATCGTCTCCCCGGGGCCCGTTGCCAGGCTCAAAAGGGCAAGTTTGGCCACCAAGTAAGCGGCGAGCAGGTCGAGGAAGGGTGCACGCTGGCGGAGAGGGGGGGATTCGAACCCCCGATACAGGTTTTGGCCCGTATAACGGTTTAGCAAACCGCCGCCTTCAGCCACTCGGCCACCTCTCCGCGGTTTGCCATCAACAGTTTACCACGTACGCTCAATTGAACTGACGCACATCTGCCGCACAACCCCACTGGCACTGCATGCTCCCGCCTGGACATGGCAGCAGTCACATCCGGATCCAACATGCCGAAGCCCAACCAGTCTCACATAGGCGAGCTGGAAGGCCGGGCTCGTGATGACCTGCCAAATGCCGGGCCCAATGCTGTATTCCCGACATGGTAAAAAGAGATATGGATTGGAAGCATGAAATTCTGGCGGCGGAGCGGCGCATCCGCCCGCACGTGCTGGAGACCCCCCTGGAGCGCTCGCACTACCTGAGCCAGGCGGGCGGCGCGGAGGTCTACCTCAAGCTGGAGCACCTGCAGCACACCGGCTCTTTCAAGCTGCGGGGCGCCACCAACAAGCTGCTGTCGCTCTCTCCGGAGCAGCTCAGCCGGGGCGTGATTGCCGCCTCCACCGGAAATCACGGCATGGCTGTGTCTTATGCCGCCAGCAAGCTGGGCGCCCGTGCCACCATTTATATGAAGGAGGGCACGCTGCCGGAGAAGGTCGAATTGATCCGAGCCCTGGGCGGCGCCACCGTGTTCTGCGGCGACAACCCCGTGCACGCGGAGAACAAGGCGCGCGAGGTCGCGCGGCAAAATGGCCAGGTGTTCATCTCCCCCTATAACGATGCCCAGGTTATCGCCGGGCAGGGCACGCTGGGCGTGGAGTTGCAGCGCCAGCTGCCGCAGATGGATGCGGTGTTCATCTCCGTCGGCGGCGGAGGCCTTATTTCCGGCATCGCCAGCTATCTGAAGGCGGTTAATAGCAAGGTGAAAATCGTGGCCTGCTGGCCGGAAAATTCGCGCGTCATGTACGAATGCATGAAGGCGGGGCGGGTGATCGAATTTCCAGAAAAGGAAACGCTTTCCGATAGCACTGCCGGCGGAGTGGAGGAGGGCGCCATCACGCTCGAACTCTGCCGCAGCCTGATTGACGACTGTGTTCTGGTTTCAGAGGCCGGCATTCTCGCCTCTATGAAGCTCGTCCTGGAGAAGGAGCGCTGGGCGGTGGAAGGGGCGGCCGCGCTGCCAGTCGCCGCCTATCTGCAGGAAGCCAAGAATTACGCGGACAAGCGGGTGGCCATCCTGCTCTGCGGTCGCAATATCCCATTCAAGAAACTGCGAGCCGTCCTTGGCAATTAGCGCGGATGAACGCTACCGGGCGGCTGCGCTCTTACGGGCGCAATTGCGGCCGAAGCCCGCTACCAGCTCATCCAGCTTGCCAAAGATCCGCGAATTGTCCTGCGCCGGATAGCCCGCAAGATTTTCGCGGTACTCCTCCAGGTTGAAGAGGAACGATTCGATGCGCTCCTTGTTCAAATCGTCCCACCACGCGCCATAACCCATCTTCTGGATGTAATAAGCGTTGAACACCTGCTCGAACTGCCGCTTTAGCGGCCAGGCCAGGTAGGGCTTGCGCAGGTGCAGGGCTTCGCTGATCAGCGAAAATCCGGAGTTGGCCAGCACCGCCTTGCAGCCGGCCAGGTCCGCCAAAAAGCCATCCAGGCTGGGCTTGCGGAAAATCAGGTTGGCCTCCTCGCCCTCCCGGTCGAAGCCGTAGCACACGAAGCGCTGGCGAATCCGCTTGAGCAACTCCGCCAGCTCGGCCGAGGGTGAGGTTACGTATACCAGCACGCAGTCGCCGCCG
>DASVBI010000712.1:0-2004 GCA_036375915.1 Terriglobales bacterium
ACTCGCCGAACTTCGGCTCCATGAAGTCACACAGCTTCTTCACTTCTTTCTCGAAGCCATCGTAAGTGTCGTACTGGCAGCCGCCGATGCGGAAGGCGTGCGTGGTAAGCCGCGCCCCGCAGTATTTCTCATAGATTTTGAGGATCTCTTCCCGGTCGCGGAAGGTGTAGAACAGCGGCGTGATAGCGCCAATATCGAGGGCGTGCGTGCCCAGCCATAGCATATGGCTGGCCAGCCGGTTGAGCTCGGTGAGAATAACGCGGATGTAATTGGCCCGCGGCGGCGCTTCGATGTTGAGCAGCTTCTCCACCGCCTCGCAGTAGCCCAGCCCGTTGGAGACCGCGGCCACATAATCCATGCGATCCACGTAGGGATTGAACATGGTGTAGGTGCGGTGCTCGGCGATTTTCTCCACCCCGCGATGGAGGTAGCCGATGATGCACTCCGTGCCCCGCACCTTTTCGCCATCGAGCTTGAGGATCACGCGCAGCACGCCGTGGGTGGAGGGGTGCTGCGGCCCCATGTTAAGGACCAGCTCGTTGGCGTCGAGGAAGGTGTGTTCGCGCTCGTCCAGTTCGAGGTGGGAGGCGGCGGTTTTGGTGGGATCGCTCATTGGCCGCTCTCGATTCCCAGGTTGATCTGCACCCACTCCTGGTCCTGCTGGATGATGCTGTGGTCCTTGCGCAAGGGGAAACCTTTCCAGTCCTCGGGCAAAAGAATGCGGCGCAGGTCAGGGTGGCCGTCGAAGCGGATGCCGAACATGTCGTAAACTTCGCGCTCCAGCCAGTTGGCAGTGCTCCACAGGGGGACGGAGCTGGGAGCGGCCTCGCTCTCGGCCAGCATCGTCTTCACGCGGATGCGCTCGTTGCGGGCGAAGGAATAGAGGATCCAGATGACTTCGAAGGGCTGCGGCCGCTGTGGGTAATGGGTGGCGGTGCAGTCCACCAGGTAATTGAACTCCTCTTCGTCATGGAGCTCCTGCAGCACGTCATAGACGACGGAGCGTTCCACCACCATGGAGCTCTGGCCCAGGTAGGTGCTGGCGTCGCGAATGCCGGAGCCGAAGCGCTGCTTGAGGCGGCCCACCATTTCCGATTCCCAAGGCGCCGGCATGGGCCCGGCGGGCTTGGGCGGAGGTGGAGGGGCGGCAGGCTTGGGCGGCACCGTGACCGGCGGCCTGGCGGCAGGCGCCGGCGTGCCCGGTTGAGCGGAACTGGGAGTGGTGGACGACGACGGCTGTGCAACCGGCTGCTGGTCTTTATCCGGCGATACGGGGGGGGTGTTGCCCTTGGTCTCGTCAGGCATTGTTACGCCATTTCCCGGGGCCGAACCGCAAAGATTGCTTGGAAAGTCGCATACTTTTTAACAGCGGGCAGATAGAAGTGTCAACGAAACAGCCTCACCACCTGTGTGATACTCATCACAATAGGCTTTCGGCACGCAGTTTGAACTGCCCTGGATCGTGCGCCGCCCCTAAACCCATTCCAGCGCGCCTTTTTTCCAGATCCAGATGTAACCCACGATCAGGATACCGAGAAAGATACCCATCTCCAGCAAACCGAACTTGCCCAGCCAGCGGTAACGCACGGCCCAGGGCAGCAGGAAGATGGTTTCCACGTCGAAAACCACAAAGAGAATAGCCACAATGTAGAAACGAACTGTGTAGCGGCCGCGGGCGTCGTCCACCGGGGTGATGCCGCACTCGTAGGGCATGAGCTTGGTCTTGTGCGGGTTCTCCGGGCGAACCAGCTTGAACAGGACCAGCGTGACCGCGGGAATAGCGAAAGCCACTCCCATGAAGAGAAAGATGGGCACGTAATTTTGCGGCATAAGCCTGTACCCCAAGCGTGATGGCTGGCTATTGAACTGGTCACTATACCCTGAGCCGGGTTCGCCTTCAACGGAAGAAGCTCACGCTGGAATGTGACGGGGAGCACAGGTGGTAGCTGGTAGCTGGTAGTTGGCAGTTGGCAGCTGGTAGGCGAGCGGACGCTCGCCCGCACA
>DASVBI010000294.1:0-3340 GCA_036375915.1 Terriglobales bacterium
CGGCGCAGCTGTTGATCACCGACATGGACACCGCGTCCGGAGGATGTGCACGCTCCAGATGGCGGCGGATGCGCTCGGCGGAGAGAGCGATAGGCGTGAGCGGATTCTTGATCTCATGGGCCACGCGCCGCGCCACCTCCCGCCATGCTGCCTGCTTCTGGGCCTTGAGCAGGTCGGAAAGGTCTTCAAAAATCACCACGTAGCCCAGCCCCTGGTTTTCGTGCTGCAGGGCGGCGACGGTCACCGCCACGTTGAGGGTGCTTCCGTGCCAGCTCAGTTCCATCTGGCTGTTGGCCACACCCATGCGGTCGGCGCGGCGCAGCAGAGGCTCCAGATCTTCGACGATTTCGCCGGGGAAGACTTCCGCCAGCGTGCTGCCGGTCAGAAAATCAACCCGGTCGGCAATTCGCGATTGAGGATTGAAGATGCGCTGCAGGGCCATGTTGGCATGGGAAACACGCCGCTTCGCATCCAGCGAGAGCACGCCCGTAGGAATGCTTTCCAGGATGGTTTCCATGTGGCGGCGGCGCTGCTCCAGGGCGGTATTGGCGTCCTTCAGTTCGCGGCTGGAGGCCATGATCTGCTGGCGGCTGTTTTCCAGTTCTTCCGCCATGCGGTTGAAGGAGGCCACCAATTCGCCCAGTTCGTCGGCGGCCGCCACCTGCACGCGGTAATCCAGCCGGCCACGGGAAATCTGCTGTGTAGCCTCCGCCAGGGCCGCCACCGGGCGGGTCACCAGTTTGGAAGTGAACAGAGCCAGCCAGGTGGCTGCAAACAGGGCCAGCATGGTGAGCAGCGCCAGCAGCTCCATGTAGGTGCGCCGCACCAGCTTTCGTTGCTGCGCCAGCTGGAAGTAGCGCTGCTGGCTCTCGTCAATCTGACGGACGGTTTCCGAAAAGGTAGCCGGCAGCGGCATGGCCACCAGCACGGCCCCATCCTGGCCCACGCGCGCGCTGCCCAGGATGTAATCCGCACCTTTCCAGGAAAAACGAGCGGGACGCTCTCTGGCCGCCTCCTTGAGCGGCAGGATGGGTTCCAGGACCGACCATGCCTCGGGTGCCCGGAAGCTGGCTTCGGCACGGCCCTGCCGGATGGCCACGGCAAATCCGCCCTGCAGGGTCGGCTTGTGACGCTCGAACAGTTCCGCCACCCCGTCAAAATTGCCGGTCGCAAACGCCGTTTGGGTTTCGGGCGCGCTGGCCAGCAGCACCGCCTCACCGTGGGCGTTATCCTCGGCGTAAGCCGAAAGCAGGCGGGTCATCGCCTCCGTGTCTTGCCGAACCTCCTCGACCGGCCGCGAGAACCACTTGTCAATGGAGTGGTTCATCAGCCCGTAGGCAAAGAGAAAGAGAAACAGCACCGGGGTGAAGGAGAGCAGCAGCGCACCCACCACCATCTTGGTGCGGAACTTGGAGCCCAGCACCCCGACTCGGCGCTCGGAGAAGAGCTTGAGCAGGGTGCGCAGCAGGATGAAGGTGAGCACCACAAAGAGCAGAAAAACCAGGGCCGAGAGCGCGGCGAAAACAAAGGGCTGCTCGCTGGCGTTGGGCTGGAAAACGGGCCAGTTAAACGAGGCCTGGGAAAGAAGGATGGTGAACAAAACAAAAATGCCTGCAGCCAGCAGGATGATGACCGTCCTGCGCCGCGAAGGTTCGTCGCGTTGGGGCACCTGGGAGGGCACTTTGCGCCACATTACTGATCAAGCCAGGCTTGCTCAGCCGTGTCCCTCATTATAACGAGAAGCATCCTCCTGCACGTTCGCAAGTAAGCACTTCAGCCGTGGGGTCCAGACGATGAACCGGTGCTTAAGACGGGGTTTATCAAGATGGGCGACCTTCTTTTTGGGGCAACTCGCCTTGCAGCAGCCGGCCCAGTTGCGAAGCCAAGCAGCGGACCCCGACGTAAAAGTGGCCGAAGAGGGCGTACACGGCGCTGACCTCGTCGAAACGCATCTCGTAAATCAATCTCTTGAAGACCAGGGGGTCATCGGCGAACAGGTCCACGCCCCACTCCCAGTCGTCGAAACCGATGGAGCCGGTGATGATCTGCTTGACTTCGCCGGCATAGCGCCGGCCTACCAGGCCGTGCTCGCGCATCTGCCGCTGGCGCTCCTCGATAGGCAGGGCGTACCAGTTCTTGTCTTCGCCGCGACGCCGGTCCATGGGATAAAAGCAGATATAGCGGTTGGGCGGCATCTCCGGATAAAGCCGCGGGCGCATGGCGGCGCGTTGCCGCTCCATTTCCTGCTCGACCTCGGTGTTCCACTCCGGCGAATGAGGCTGTAGCCCGCGCTCCGCCAATTGCTGATAGAGCTTGACCGAGGAATCATAAAGTCCCAGTTCAACCACGGAAAGATAGGACGTGGTGGTCCGCAGATAATCGCTTAGCCCAGTCCGCGAGAGGTGTAATTCCAGCTGCTTGAGTTCGTCGAAGGACGAGCGAAAGTGCACCAGCATCAGGTCCCCCTTATGACCCAACAGGGCATAAAGGGCGCTGTGATGTTTTTCCATTTCCTGAAGCACAGGTTGAGCTTCGTTTAGGATGCGGTTGCGCTCGCCGGGGTTCAGCTGCCGCCACTCCGCCCAGCGAAAGCGCAGCATCTGATGCAGCACGCTGGAGCCTTCCAGAGTGAGGGGCACGGCCGGTAATTCGGCGGTTTGCGGACGAACCTTGGTAGGTGCGGACATGGTTTTCCTATTGTAACTGGGAGCCGGGAGTCGGTCGGCAAGGCTAATGGGACGGTTAATTCCCAAGCGGGAGGACCAGAGCTGGCTCCCGACTCCTGACTACCGACTCCCGGGATGCGGCCCCGTATACTTCGCGCAGCAGGGCGTCTCGACCGGGCGAAACTCCATCACTTCCACGCGGGTCAGGTCAGCATCGTACAGGTTCAGTTGCCATTTGCCGTCGCGGCCAATCTGCGCCGGTTCCGGTATGGGCCAGCCACTGCGCTTGGCCAGCCTCACAGCAGGCTTGATGTCGGGGACGCCCAGCGCCAGGTGGCGGAACACGCCGGCTTCGCGGGGAGAAGGATTCGGCTCCACATTCAGCATGTACTCCAGCCAGTCGGCGCCGTTCGGCACCTGCATGTCTACCCAGTCCGTTTCGCTATCCTTCATGCCCCCATGCCAGTACACGTGAAATCCGAGCAGGCCCTTGTAGAAGCGGTCTTCGGCCGCGCGGTCGCGCACAATGAAGCCGGCGTGAATCATGTGGGTAGAAATGGGGTAACGGGGAGCGCCGCCCCCGCCCGATGTAGTTCCAAACTGCTCGAAACAAATCTGATGGCCCTCAGGATCGCGCACGTCGAAGCTGCGCGTGCCGCCGGGGGCCGCAGTCA
>DASVBI010000040.1:0-2279 GCA_036375915.1 Terriglobales bacterium
CCTCCAGCTTATCCAGGGTGCCGCCGGTGTGGCCCAGGCCTCGCCCGCTGATCATGGGCACCAGCAGGCCGCCCGCCGCCGTCACCGGCGCCAGCACCAGAGAGGTCTTATCGCCCACGCCCCCGGTGGAGTGCTTGTCCACTTTGGCCCCGGGCAGCGAAGAAAGGTCCAGCACTTCGCCGGAGCGCAACATGGCTTCGGTGAGGGCGGCGGTTTCGGCCCGCGTCATGCCCTTCAGCACCACCGCCATCAGCCAGGCGGCCACCTGGTAGTCGGGGATTTGCCCGCGGGTGTAGCCCGCCACCAACTGCTCGATTTCTTCGCGCGTATGCTCCTGCGCGTCGCGCTTTCTGCGGATCGCATCCACCGCACGAAAGGGCACCGAGCTTGGCGAGGAGTGGCTCACAGCAGAAGAAAGCCCTCCGGCAGCAGATCGCGGATGGGCCTTTCCTTCCATCCTTCCTGGGCGCGAAACAGGACCACCGCGTTGGGCCCAAATTCCCAGATCACCTGGCGGCAAGCGCCGCAGGGCGAGCAGACGACGTCGTCGGGCGTCGTCACCGCAATCGCGCGAATGCGCACGTTTTCCGCGCCGGAGTGAGCCACCGCAGAGAAAATCGCCGTGCGCTCGGCGCACATGGTCAGCCCATAGGAGGCATTTTCCACGTTGCAGCCGGTGAACACTTCCCCCAGTTCGGTGAGGATGGCGGCGCCCACCAGAAATTTGGAATACGGGGCGTAGGCGCGGGCCATAGTCTCGCGCGCCGCTTTCAACAGGTGCTCGCGCTGCTGGCCAGGAAGAATGTCAGGCATTGGTTGAGACTCAGTGCACTGCGTGTTATCAGGGCCGTGACTCTTGCGGCGGCACGATGTTGGCATGGCGGGCCACCTCCTGCCAGCGTCCGTGCTGCTTCATCCAAATTCCAGTAAAGCGGAGCTGCTGGGTTTTCCCGGCGTTGGGCATCTTTCCGGCAAATACGAGGGTCTCGTTGCCCGCCACGATCACCGTGTTCCCGTAATCGCGAATGTATTCGATTTGCCGGTCGTAGGAGGTGAACGCCAGGAACCCGGACTTGACCATGTCCAGCACCTGCTTCTTATTCACTAACTTATTGAGCGGATTGCTGACCACCAAATCATCCGACCACAGCCGTGCCATGGCATCGGCGTCACTGTGCAGCATCGCTTGCACTTCCTGTTCATTCAATTGCCGTACTTCTTTGGTGGCGGCGCTCTCAGCCGCCGGTTGATCGGTGGTTGCCTTAGCCAACGCTAGCCCCGGCACGCCGCTTAACGACGCCAGGAGAAAAATCTCGATTAGAGATCGCATAGGACGAACGCTTTCCGCCGAGCGGCTCAATTCGCCTTTCCCAGCGCGGGCGCGATTGTAGCAGGGGAGAGTACACAGTACCTAGCGCTCCCTCTGTGTGCTTTGTGTTCTCTGTGGTGGATGCGGAATTGTGGTTGATTAGGAATTCGGCTTGCCGGACGGGCAGCCGCAGAAGCCGTTGGTCCCGTGTTTGGATTTCACGGTGAAGCCGGCGGGCGGGGTTTCCTGGTAGTCCAGGGTGGATTCGAAAAGAAAGATGAACGACCGAGGATCGAGAAACAGCCGCGCGCCGTCCAGTTGCAGAATGCGGTCGCGCTCGCGCGGCGCCGATTCGACCAGCGCCCGGCAGCTCAACCCGGCGCAGCCACCGCCCTCCACTTCGAGCCGCATGCCGCCCTCCTGGGGCGAAATGCCGTCGCGGCTCAAAGCGGCGTGAAGCTCAGTCAGGGCTTTGGGCGTGACCTGGATGCCGCGGGGCTGGGAAGTGTGGTTTGCCATCTTGAAAAGGTAGTCGGGAGTCAGTAGTCGGGAGGCGTGAAAAACTCGCTGACTACCGACTCCTGACTGCCGGCTCCCGGTTTTCCAGTTCCCTTAAGCTCTCCACTGTCTTGCAAATGCGCTCGGCCACATAGTCCACCTCCGCCTCGGTATTGAAGCGGCCGATGCCGAAGCGGATGGCGGCGTAGTTCTCCGGCATGCCGATCGCCTTCAGGACATGAGAAGGCGCGATGGAGGCCGAGGAGCAGGCTGAGCCGCTGGAAACCGCCACATCGCGCAGCCCCATCTGCAGAGCCTCGGCATCTACGTGCCCGAAAGCCAGGTTCAGGTTGCCGGGCAGGCGGTGTTCCAGGCTGCCGTTCGCGTGAACATCCTCCAGACGGCCCAGGATCGTATCCTTGAGCCGGTTGCGCAGGGCAGCCAGGCGCCGGTTCTCTTCTTCCATATCGCG
>DASVBI010000734.1:0-2745 GCA_036375915.1 Terriglobales bacterium
CGGAAGCGCATGGGGTCCGGTGATCCTCCCGGTCTTCAAAACCGGCGGGAGGCGGGTTTGCCCGTCTTCGGTGGGTTCGACTCCCACTCGCTTCCGCCATGCGCAAAAGGGGTAGGCTCATATCCTATCCCCCATTTTCGCTGCCCGCATCCCCGCCCTAATTTTTCAACTCTGCGGTCCAGTTGGTTACAAGTGTGAGCGGTAGCTGCACGGTGTCATTCCCGGTTTGATTGATAAGGAGTCTCTTGCCGTCGGGGCTGACTGCGAACGGCACCTCGGGCCCGCCGACCATCGGCGCTTTCAGAACTTTGCGTGGAGTGCCCAACTGCAAGGCCGCGCCGCTTTCGCGCACATCCACCGCTAGCACTTCGCCGATATCGTTGCTGAAGAACAGCTTGCGGCCGTCGCTACTCCATTTCGGGTTGTTGCCGCCGCCAGTAGAGACCTGGTACTTCCCACCGGGGACGGGAAACGGCATTACGTAAACTTCCAGCCGCCCCGTCTCTTCACTGGCGTAAGCGAGCCATTTGCCGTCGGGCGAGAATTCCGGCCATGCCTTGAGAAAGGGCGAGAGCAGCTGCGGGATGGGCTTGCGATCGCCGAACAGCGGCAAAACGTACAAGTCATAGTTCCTGGGCGATTTCTCGGAATCGACTACTTGCTCATATGCAAGATATTTTCCATCGTTGCTGATGGAATTAGGTATGGCGACGCGCACTCCTTTGGGCGCCAGGATAGTCTCCTCGTTGCCGGTACCATCGGAAGGCCGGCGGTACATATAGACTCGCCCGTTGCGAAGAATCGAGTAATAAATCCAGCGGCCATCCGGCGACCACGTGGGATGAAAGGACCTCCCCTGGGCGAAGGTCAGGCGCGATTTTGTCTCTCGCTGCAAATCGAAGACCCAGATGTCTTCGGAGTTGCTGGTCACGACCGATGCGGCCAGATGCTTGCCGTCAGGCGAGAACCTCGGGTTACGGTATTGCGCCTCCTCCGAGACCGCGTTAGGTCCGGGCTTTCCATCCAGGCCATACCACACCAGACGATGACCGACACTGGCGCCCCCTTCCAGGTAGAGCAGCGTGCCGGTCGCGGAAGCCGCAAGGATGCTGCGGAAGACGGTAGTATTCACTCCCACGTGGGCGGCTACGGGTCGCGCATCGCCCTCTAGTTGCAGCCTGCCTAAATTCAACTTTTGCGCCAGTAGGGCGCCATCACGCACAAACAGCAGGTATCCGGGTTCGGCATAAGCACCGGAGCTTTCACTGGGGACCAGCAGCCTGCGTTCTTTCGATTCCAGCGAGCCGACGTAAATACCGCCATCTTCGGCCACCTTTGCCCCTTGTATCCAGAACAGGTAGTGCTTGCCATCGGGCAAAAACACCGGCCAGCGGTGCGAAGTCTCGCCCGCTCTTGTCTCCAGATCTGTGACCGGCGTTGGGGTGCCGCCCGTTGCCGGGACACGAAACAGACCTTCCCCTGGAGTGGGCGTAAACAAAATCACATCGTCCTGGTTCCAGTCCCCTCCTCGCCCATCCTTCGCGTCGCAAATAGTTTGTGGTGGACCGCCCTCGGCAGCGATTTTCTGCAGCTTGCCACCGGCAAAGAATCCGACGTAGTGGCCGTCATAAGACCAGAAGGGAAAGGCTGCGTTTTCGGTGCCGAGCATGGGCCGTGCGGTCGCCGAATCCAGCGACTGGACCCAGAGCATCTCCTCGTCGCTGTCAGGGTTTTTGGCGACGAACGCGATCCGCCTGCCGTCGCGCGAGATCGCCACACCTCCGGACCAGTTGGCTCGGAGATTAAATTCCGATTTGGGAGGAGGAAGGATGTAGGCGTGGACCGAAGTCTGAGGCGCCCGCAGGGTCTGCACGTACGCCACGGCCAGCAGAATTACCGCAACTGCAAGCACGGCGGTGACCGCCCAGGGCAACCAGCTATAGCGTGCCTTCGGGGGCGCGGCAGCTTCAACGCCGGCCGCCCGCATCTCCGAGATGAGTTGCATCTGCAGCTTCAGGTCGTGCGCGTTCTGTAAGCGTTCCGCAGGATCTTTTTCGAGGCAGCGCTGAACCATCCGCTCCACCGCCGAGGGGACATCAGGGTTCAGCGAGCGGAGCGGCTTCGGTTCAAGCGCCAGAATCGCCGCGACGACGCTGGCCTGGGTTTTTCCCTCGAACGCCCGTGCGCCGGCAAGCATTTCATAGAGCACCAGGCCAAAAGAAAAAATGTCGCTGCGCGCGTCCGCTTCCTTGCCCTCGATCTGCTCCGGGGCCATGTACTGCACGGTGCCCACGATCGAGCCGGCAGACGTGAGAGGCGAGGCCGGACTGCTGCGCGTCATGGCGGCGGAAAACACCGACTGCGAGGGCGAACCACCGGCAGCGGCAGCGACCCCGGCGCCGGCCGCCTTGGCCAGCCCGAAATCCAGCAGCTTGATCCCAGCTTTGGTCAGCATGATGTTGGCGGGCTTCAGATCGCGGTGCACGATGCCGGCGCGATGCGCCTTGTCCAGGGCATCGGCCACTTCTATGGCAACCTTCCAGAACTGATCCAGGGGCAGGGGGCCGCGCTTCAGCCGCTCGCTCAGCGTCTCGCCTTCCAGGTACTCCATGACCAGGAAGTCAGCGCCGTCCTGGTGGCCGACGTCGTGCAGCACGCAGATGTGGGGGTGTTGCAGCGCGGAGATGGCTTTGGCCTCGCGCTCGAAACGCTGCTTCAGTTCGGGGTTGTCGGTCAGACTGGCGG
>DASVBI010000355.1:0-5774 GCA_036375915.1 Terriglobales bacterium
CAACTGGGCGACCATTTGAAAGAGCTGGTCGCGGATTCCTGTAACCGATTGAGCGGCGATGGTCTCACCCGTGCTCGTGTTCTGCACTCGAACGTCGAATCGGATTCGTTCCCCATCCCTTTCGCGCAAAGCCGTGAAGGAGCCCAGCACCACAAGGTCAGTCCCCAGCTGCTGCCGCAAGTGCTGCAGGGAGGGCTTGGACAGGCTGGCAACGTCCGGCAGGGGAGACTCCACCCGCACTCGGGCCACGTCTTCGCCGGAGACCATGCGCACCTGATTTCCGGCGGCCAGTTCTGTATTCAGCATCTCGGAAAAAGCCGTGGAGATCCATTGCTCGTCGGGACGGCCGGATAAATTGCGAAATCCCAGCACCGCCAGCGAGCGCCGGGCGGGCACTGCGGCCTCTGCCGGAGCGGCCAGCTCGGCGCCGTGGACGCCGCCTCTGGACCCACGCCCTGTGCGTAGCAGGAGTCCGGCCCCGGTCGCCAGCGCAAGCAAGGCCAGCAGAGGCCATACCCAGCCCAGTCCCCCCCGCGACTGCGCCTGGCCAACCGCCACGCCTGGCCGGGTTCCCTCAGCGGATCCGTCTTTTTTGATTTCCTGCTTTTCCGGCTCGACTTCCCGCACCTTCTCCACGAACTGGTAGCCCCGGCCAGGAAGAGTGACAATGTAGCGATCGCCGCTGCCCAGCGCCTTTCGCAAAACGAAGATGTTCTGGGTGAGGTTGCCCTCCTCCACGAAGCTATCCGGCCACACCGCCTGCATCAGGTCGTCCCTGGAGAGGGGCCGGCCGTTGCTCTGCACCAGAACCAGGAGGGTGTCAAAAGCTTTGGGAGTCAGGGGTACCGGCGCTCCATCGCGCAGCAAAACCCGTTTTACTGGGTCCAGACAGAAGGGCCCGAACTCGTATAAGCCACTGACCGCACTGGTATTAACCTGCATGGGCCTGACTTTAGGAAATTTGAGAACCGTTTCTTTTGAAGGTTCGTTAGACGTCCCGTCAGCGAAATCCTTCCGCGGCCCGGGAACTCCCACCCCATTGATTCTAGGGAATGTACCACCGGCTTGCTTGCTGAGCAATGGAGCAAAAGTGGGGTAGGCTGCCACTGCAAACCTCAGTTTTACTGGCGCGTCCGCTCGGTTTTTGGAAGCTCGTGGCGGCGAAGTCTTTTGCTTTCCATGGTTCAGGTTGAGATCCTCTTGCACTCAAACTCCACCGTGCGGCGGGCGGTAGTCCATAAGGCTTCACATTAGCTCCAAACTTTCTGACTACCATTGCAAAGCCTTGCGTGGCTGGCCTTTAGGCTGCTACTTTGAGAAATTTTGAGACGCATCTTAAGGACTTTTTGCAGGGGTCCTGGGCAATATTCACAATCAGGCTTGGCCGAAGTAACCAGGCGCTTAGGAATTGGCAGCATTCGTCAGGAGGCAAGATGTTGGTAACAAGTAAAGTTATAAGGGGGAGAACTGAAGGGAGGCAGCGGGGCGCGATCCCGGCTGCGCTGCCCATGTTTTTTTTGATGTTGGCGGCGGTCCTGTGCTTGTCGGTGGGGATCGAGGCGGGTAGCAGGGCTCCGAATCCCATTTACACGCCGGATAACAGCGGCGTGCTGGCCACCTATCGGACCACGGGCGGAGTGGATCTGGCGAACCCGTACTTCAAGAGCTTGGGGACCAACGGCCGCAGTTGCGTTACCTGCCACTCCGCCAAGGATGCCTGGACCGTAGCTCCGCCGGACATTCAGCAGCGGTTCAATGACAGCCAGGGCCGGGACCCGATATTCCGCCCGGTGGATGGAGCGGTATGCCCCAGCGCAGACATCTCCACTGTGGCGGCGCGGCGTTCCGCCTACCGTCTGCTGCTGAGCAAGGGATTATTCCGTATCTCCATAGGCGTTCCCCAGGGGGCTGATTTCAGCATTACCGATATCCAGGACCCGTACCACTGCCCTGAAACCACGGTTACGAATCCGGCCCTTTACCGGCGGCCCCTGCCGGCCACGAATCTGGCCTTTGACAGCGCGGTGATGTGGGATGGGCGAGAGACGGTTAAGTCAGGTACAACACTCGACCTGGATGCCAGCCTTTCCAGCCAGGCGTTTGACGCCACCATGGGGCACGCCCAGGCCAGCGCGCCACCGACGCCCCAACAGATTGCAGAAATTGTGGCCTTCGAAAAGGCGAACTTTACCGCCCAGATTGCCGATGTTCACGCCGGCCTGCTCGCCGGCAACGGCGCTCAAGGAGGGCCGAAGAATCTCTCCCAGCAGCCCTTTTACATCGGAATTAACGACGCCTTCGGGGATGACCCGCACGGAGCAGCTTTCAACCCCAGCGTTTTTACCATCTACGACAACTGGGCGAACAGTGCTTTCGCCTACCGCCGTTCAGTGGCGCGCGGAGAGGCACTGTTCAATTCCTACCCCATTCACATTAAGGAGGTTGGGGGGCTGCCCGACATGCAAGGCACCTGCACCACGTGTCACGACTCGCCCAACGTCGGAAACCACTCCTTCTCCGTGCCGCTCAATATTGGCACCACCGATTATCCGGCGCCTGCCGGGCTGGATATTTCCGGTCTGCCGGTGTACACGGTGCAGTGCAACGATGGCACGCAAAAACAGGTGACCGACCTGGGGCGGGCGCTCATCAGCAGAAGCTGCGCCGATGTGGGCAAGGTGAAGGGACCGATCCTGCGCGGGCTGGCCGGACGGGCGCCGTATTTTCATAACGGCTCGGCGAGCAGCTTGAAAAATGTGGTCGAGTTCTACAACCAGCGTTTCAGCCTGAATCTGACCGACCAGCAGAAGGCGGACCTGGCGGCATTCTTGCAGACGTTGTAACGGGGCGGCTCGAAAAATGCCCAGGACCTTTCTCCTGGGCATTTCTGCGCCTAGCTCTGGAACAGATCGCCGGCGAGGTATTTGAAGCCGGAGTCCACGGCCACCGTGGCGACCGTCTTTCCCGGTCCAAGTTCGCGGGCCAGTTGCAGCGCAGCCACGACATTCATGGCGGAAGAAGTGCCGGCGAAAATGCCTTCCTCGCGCGCCAGGCGATGAGCCATCTGGCGCGCCTCTTTTTCCTCGACCGTCCGGGCCTCGTCGAAATCCCCAGCCTCCAGATGAGGAGGCCGGAAGCCGGCGGCAATGCCTTCCACCCGGTGTGGGCCTCCCTGGCCGGTGGTGAGAACCGGGGAAGAAGCGGGCTCCAGGGCGATAATTTTCGCCTTTGAGCCGCACGCCTTGAGAGCCCGCGAGACCCCCACCAGCATGCCGGCGGTGCCCACGGCGGCGCAAAATGCGGCCAGGCTTTCGCCCACCTGCTGCTGAAGTTCCCGCCCGATGGACTTGTAGCCCTCCACCGCGTCCTCATTATGGAACTGGTCGCAGTAAAACATGTTGGGCTGCCGGCCCAGCTTTTCGGCGGTGTCAATCATGGTTCGGAAAAGTTCAGGCGTGAGTTTTCCCTGGTCGCTGGGAATAATGCGCAGGTCGGCGCCGAAAATCTTCATGGTCTGCAGCTTCTCGCGGGCAAAGCCGTCGGAGGAAACCGCGATAAACGGGTAGCCCTTGATGGAGCAGACCAGAGCCAGCGAGGAGCCGGTGCTGCCGCCGGTGTACTCCACCACCCGCACACCGGGACGCAATTCGCCACGCTTCTCCGCGCCTTCGATCATGGCCAGCGCCATGCGGTCTTTGTAGGAACCGGTGGGATTGTAGTACTCAAGTTTCACCACCACGTCAGCCATGTTTTTGCCGGCCACTTTTTGCAGTTTGACCAGAGGCGTGTTGCCGATGGCCTCGAGAACGGAATTTTTGAGCTGTGATTGACGCGCGGCCTGGCTGGCGGTTGACATCAGTGGCATATCCTTTCTGAAACAGTTGATGGTGAGGCGAAGGCGCGCCCTTCCGCAGGTTCGGCCGAGGCGAGAGCGGCCTGAAGTTCGGCTCGAACGGATTCGGGGACGAAGGCCGCCCGGGCGGCGTTGTGCTGGCAGGCCCAGAACTCGGCCAGGCCCCAGCCATGAAAGCGCCGCAGGGTTTCGAATTCCTGCGTGATTGAACTGTCCGAAGTTGTGCGCGCGTCGGTGCTGATGGTCACCCGCAGCCCCTGGCGCAGCAGCCGGGGCGCGGGATGCCCGGCCAGGGAATCCACGGCCCGGGTCTGCAGGTTGGACCTGGGACACATGTCGAGAGACACCTCGCGCTGGCGCAGTTCCTGCAGCAACTGGGGAGCCTCCTCCACGCGCACGCCATGGCCCAGGCGCTCAGGGTGCAAAAGGTCCAGGGCTTCGCGCACGCTAGTGGCCCCGGCAGCTTCTCCGGCATGCGCGGTGCGGTGCAGTCCCGCCTGCTTGGCCAGCGCAAAAGCCTCGCGGTGATTGGCGGCGCCGAAACGCAACTCGTCACCGGCCAGGTCGAGGGCGCAGACCTTGTCCATGTTATCGGCGGCCAGGCGCGCCACCTGCAGGCTTAGTTCGCTGGGCTGATGACGAACACAGCAGACAATCAAACCGAAACGGACGCCGAACTTCTTGCGGCCGGAGGTGAGGCCGGCGTGCACTTCGTCGAGAGCCTGTTGCATAGTGAGGCCGCGGCCAGTGTGGTACTGGGGGGCAAAACGGGCTTCGCCGTATATTACGTTTTCAGCGGCCCAGGATTCGGCCAGTTCTTCCGCCACGCGAAAAAGGTCTTCCGGGCGTTGCATGAGTTGGAGGGCGAAATCAATGCGGCGGATGTAGTCAGCCAGGTCGAGGCAGACCTCGGGCGCGGTCAGCGCGTCACGCAGAGAAGAGGGAAGCGGCACGCCGGTAGCGAGCGCGATTTCCCGCGCGGTCTCCGGGCGCACGCAGCCGTCCAGGTGGCAATGCAATTCGAGCTTGGGAAGGGAACGGAAGTCCATGATTTTTCTTTTCACCACAGAGGCCTCTGTGAGTCCTTTACGGGGCGAGGTCGGCCAGGAACTCGCCGAACTGGTCACGTTCCTGCTGAGGCAGCTCGCGAAAAGCCTGCACGAACTGCTGGGTGCGGGTGGAGCCGAAGCGGCGAGCGCCGGCGCGCAGATAGTCGAGCACTTCACCGATCTGGCGAACCCCGCCTGCGGCTTTCACCTGGCATTTGCCGGCAACGGCCTCATACATCAGGCGAACATCTTCCAGCGTGGCGCCCCCGGAAGCATAGGCAGTCGCGGTCTTCACGAAGTGGGCGCCCGCTTCCACAATCCACTCGCAGGCGCGCCGTTTCTCCTCCTGGGTGAGATAGCAATTCTCCAGGATTACCTTGACAATGCGGCCGTCAGCCGCGCGGACCACGCCCTCAATGTCGGCCAGAAACACGTCCTTCTCGCCATTCTTGAGCGCGGGAATGTTCATCACCATGTCAATTTCTTCGGCGCCCAGGTCGAGCACGGCCTTGGCCGCGTACTCCTTGATGGCGGGAGTTTCGTTGCCGTGGGGGAATCCCACAACGCTTCCCAGCAGAACGCCGCTGCCTTTGAGGAAGGGAGCAGCGAAGCGAATGTAATGCGGCTGCACGGTGAGGGTTGCGGTTCGCAGGCTGGCGGCGGCCTCAGCCGCCGTCGCAACTTCCTGCCCGGTCGCCTCGGGGCGAATAATAGAGTGATCGAACAGCTTGGCGAAAGTGGCCGCCCTCGCACTTTTTGCCGGCGCTGCCTGGGACAGTTCGCTAATCGGCATGGGCGTGCTCCTTGGCCGGCGCGACTGCGGCCAGCGCCTGCTCCAGGTCGGCGATGAGGTCGTCGGCATTCTCGATGCC
>DASVBI010000249.1:0-6932 GCA_036375915.1 Terriglobales bacterium
AATTGCTGTTCCTGGTTGAGCAGGGAAAAAGGATAGCCGGTACGGTAGTCGAGGGAGTAGGCAAAATCGAGCTTGTGGATGATCGGCAAGCTGGGCAAAGGCGCCAGACCCCACAGCAGCACACGGTTGGGGGCGTCCCAGGGATAAGGGCCTGGACCTTCGAGTCCGTAACTGAGGCTGTCGAGACTATAGGTAAGCACGGCGTTACTGACACTGCGGGAATGAGTGTAGGAAACCATAAGCGGGTAAGCCTTGCGGAAGGTGTGGCGGGCGATGAACTGCAGCAAATGCGAGTGGTCCTGGCGAGTGTTGCTCATCACGAACGTACCGCCGGTGAGGCCGGCGGCGGCAGGTTGCGGCAGATAAATAAAGCCGTTATCGCCGCGGCGGTCCAGGTACTCCACGGTGAAGTAAACGTTGCCGGGAAGGCGGCGCTCCAGGCTGGCGCTCCAATTGAAAAAGCGAGGCTCGCGCAAGGTGTTCTGGTTCAGAAAGAACTGGGTCAGCACTGGTGGCCGCAGCAGAGCGCCCGTGGGGGCGTAGTAATAATCCAGGCGGGTGCCGGAGAGTGGCTGGCTCACCAGGCTGAGGTTGGTGCCGTCATAGAAGACGCCGAATCCGGCGGAGAGCTTGGTTTCGCCATCGCTGGTAAGCATGTAGGTGCCGGCAACCCGGGGAGAAACCAGAATGTGGCGGATGATTTCATCGGCATCGAAGCGCACCCCGGATTCGATGACCAGGCGGTCGGAAGGCGACCAGCGGTCCTGGGCATAGGCGCTGCCTTGCAGGTTGTTCTTGCGCAAGGCCACGGTTTGGCCGGGGAAAAGCGTTTGCCGCAAGAGAGCGCCGTTTTCATCAAAAACGCGGATGGGGGTACGGTCGTTGAATTCGTGGAAAACCACGCGATCGGCATCCATACCGAACTTTAGCTCATGCCGTCCATGCCAGTTGTGGGACCGGAGATAGACGTTGGTGATCCATTGCAGGCGGCGCGAACGGTCCAAGGTGGTGCGATAAAAATTACCGCTGAGCAGGCCGGGCGTAATGATGAACGGGAGGTTGCCCAAGGGCAGCACATCGAGTTCCTGCTCGAACAGGGCCAGTCCGTTTTCCAGCAGGGTGCCATTGGCAAAGTAGTGCTGGTCCTTGAAGCTGGCAAGGTATCCGGTCTGGTCCTGATTGGTGGTGGCGTTCAGCGGGTTGAAAAGGGAAAGACCGGCGTGGCTGTACTTGAAGCGGTTGAAGAGGAGGCTGCCGGTCAGGATGTTGGAGCGGGTGATATTGGTCTGCAGCTTAACGAGGTTGCTGAATCGCCAGAGCGGCGCCTGGTCGGCTCCAGCGGGCAGGTCGCGGATAAGATTGTAGTCGTACTCGAAGTCCTCGGCCTCGTAGAACCAGGCCTTGCCTCTCTTCAGCGGGCCGGAAACGGTGAAACGGGGGGTCCACTTATCCAGATTGACGCCGCGAATAAATTTAAAAGAGGGCAGAAAGTTGGTGCCGCTGTAGCGCAGGTGGTCGTCGCCGATGCCGGTGCCGAGGGCGAGAACGCCGGCGGAGGAGCGGCCGAACTCGGCGGAATAACGGCTGGTCTGCACATCAATGGAGCGCAGAGCGTCAGTGGACACGCGCAGCTGCAGGGTGCCATTCACCGGGTCGGTAATGTCGAAGCCGTCCAGGGTGTCGAGGGTTTGGTAGGTATGGCCGCCGGCGACGTGGGGCTGGCCGCTGCTGTCCTGCACTACGCCGGGGATGTAGGGCAGAATGTTGCGGTAGTCGCGTGTAACTGGGTAAGGAATATTGATGACATCAACTCCGGAGAGGCTGCGCGTGTCGGCAATTTTCCCTGGATCAATGGCGGGAGGGGACTCCACCACATTCACTTCTTCCTTGACCTCCTGCAGATGGTGGAGTTCGATTTCGATGGCGCCGGTGGCGGTGCTCAGCTGAACGGTTTGGTTAACCGCGTAAAAGCCTTCCTTTTCGACATGCAACCGGTAGGCTCCGGCAGGCAGGCTGGGAAACTGGCAGCGGCCGGAAAAGTCAGTTTCCTGTTTGAACAAGGCGGTGCTGCCGGCAAGCTGTAATGAGACGCGCGCCGAGCGCTGGGCCACGCCGTTCTCGTCGTTGACCGTGACCTTCAACGTGACCGGAGTTTGGGCATGGCCTGCGGCGCACCACAAAACCAGGAAAGACAAGACGGCCGACCCGCGAAATGGGAACCGCAGCATGAACTGCCCGAGCCTTGTGAAAGTTAGTTGGGGGCATTGTAAAGGAAAAGGAAAGGGAGCGGGGGATGGGGTTTCCAGGTCCAGGTTTCAAGGTTGCAAGTTTCAAGTTTCCAGTTTCAAGCCAGGACGGGCCACAGGAGGAGGCGCCATGAGGAAAGCGGTGCTTGCAGTGGGAATAGGGATTGCGCTGGCGTCCGCGGCGTGGGCGCAGACCGCACCTGACCCGCAACTGATGCAGGAAATCAACCGCATTAAAGCCATTGACGACCACACTCACATACCCAAAGTGGTCGCGGCTGGAGAAAAGGACGATGACTACGACGCCCTACCCTGCGCTCCCCTGCAGCCGACGGCCGATCCCACCATGGTGCGGCCGGGCAATCCGCTCTTCGTGCAGGCGTGGAAGGCGCTGTACAGCTACGCATACGGCGATAAGACTCCTGAACATGTGCGCGAACTGCTCGCCTCACGGGAGCGGGTGCAACGGCAGCAGGGCGACAACTTCCCTGCCTGGGTGCTGGACAAACTGAACATCCGCTACATGCTGGCCAACCGGGTCGCCCTGGGACCGGGCCTGGGGCCGCCACGCTTCTTATGGGTGCCCTACGACGACGCGCTGCTGCTGCCGCTGAACAATCAGGCGCTGGCCGGCGATAATCCAGACCGCAAATTTTTCGCAGGCCGCGAAGAGATGCTGCTGCGGCGTTATGTGAAGGACTCGGGACTGGATACAGTTCCCGTAACGCTGCATGAATACATAGCGCGCGTAATAGCGCCGACGCTGGAACGGCAGAAGAAAACGGGGGCGGTGGCCATCAAGTTCGAGGCAGCCTACTTACGCACGTTGAACTTCGGCGAGCCAAGCCGGGCGCAGGCGGAGCAGACTTACGCGCATTACGCGGCGGGCGGCACGCCGCCAAAAGGCGAGTACCTGGCCCTGCAGGATGTTCTCTTCCGCGAAATCGCGCGCCAGGCAGGACGACTGGGATTGGCCGTGCACATCCACACCGGGGCGGGCTGCGGCGGCTATTTCGATATTGCCGGCTCCAACCCGGAACTGCTGGATTCCGTGCTCGACGATCCCAGCCTGCGGCAGACCAAATTCGTGCTGCTGCACGGCGGCTCCGGACCATATTCCAAACAAACCGCGTTCCTGTTGAGCAAGCCCAACGTCTATACCGATTTCTCCGAGCAGGACTGGATGCTTTCGGCGCGGGCGCTCAGCGCGGTGATCCGCGACTGGCTGGAGTGGTATCCGGAAAAAGTGATGTTCGGCACCGACCTTTATCCCGGCAATTCGCCGGAGTATGACTGGGATTCCATCGGATACATGATCGCAACCACCGGCCGGCAGGCGCTGGCCCTGGCGCTGACGGGCATGATGCAGGATGGGGAGATTTCCCGCGCGCGGGCGCTGCAACTGGCCCACATGGTGCTGTTCGATAACGCCGCCAGGCTCTATGGGTTAGCCACAGAGACCCAGAAGCACGGAGAAACGCCCTTCACCACAAAGGACACAAAGGAGCACAAAGGCAATTGACGATTGCAGATTGACGATTGACGATTTGCCCGGTCCCTCGTCAGTACCGTGAGATGAGGTTGGTGTGCTGATTTCAATCGTCAATCGACAATCGTAAATCGTCAATTTCTTCGAGATCGCCTGACTCACAGCAGTGAAGAAGTTTGCACAGGCACGATTCTGCTTATCCCCACGATAAAAATTTTGAATTTCCGTTTTAGCCGGGAAACGAGGAAAGTAGCTGCTGGGGAAACCGCACTACAGCCACCGCAGGCGGCGCCCGACTCGCAGGCACGCCGCGGCTGGACACCGCACGACCAGATTCGCAGCAACCGATTACCACCAGCGACACGCGTTCAACAACGGAGGAAAGCGTGGAGACGAATATTTATTGGCTATGGCTGTTGTCCATGGGCAGCCTCATCTTCCTGATGCAGGCGGGATTTTTCCTGCTGGAAGGCGGGCAGGTGCGCTCGCGCGAGGTCAACAACGTCATGATGAAGATGACGGGGCATTTAGGCCTGGGCATCGTGATATTTCTGCTGGGCGGTTTCGCCATCAAGCAGTACGGCTGGCCGCTGGCGGCGCTGCCCAACGGCTGGCATCTGCCCTGGCAGTTTATCGGCGACGGCGGGCACTCCATCGCTTTTTACGTTTCCCTGATGTTCGTGCTGGTTTCCTGCGCCATTCCCAGCGGCTGCTTCTCCGGGCGCATGAAGTTTTCCGCTTACCTGCTGTTTGCCGGGCTCTACATCGGCGTGATTTATCCCATCTTCGCTTACATCCTGTGGAACGGGCCGCTGGCGCGGCTGGGAGTGCAGGACTATGCCGGTTCTCTGGGCGTGCATGCGGTGGGCGGCATCATCGGATTAATCGGCGCGGCTTACCTGGGCAAGCGCAAGACGCCGGGGCAAGCGCACGACGTGCCCATGATGGGACTGGGAGCGCTGCTGCTGATGTTCTGCTGGTTCGGGTTCAACCTGGGCTCAGTGCCTTCCTATGGCAACATCGCGGCCGACCTGCCGCTGGTGGCCATCAACACCCTGACGGCCATGGCGGGCGGCATCCTGGGCTCGATGGCGGCCACCTGGAGGCAGGACAAGCCGGACGCCATCATCACGCCTAACGGCGGGCTGGCGGGCGCGGTGGCCATCTGCTCGGGGGCGCACCTGGTGCATCCGCTGTTCGCGCTGGCCATAGGGCTGGCGGCGGGAGCGCAGATTCCCTACACCGCGCGCTGGATCGAAAAGCGCTTGAAAATTGATGATCCTTGCGGAGTCGGCCCAGTGCACGCCACGCCCGGCCTGCTGGGCGGACTCGCTGCCGGCCTGTGGGCGCCTATGATTCCCCACGGTTTCCACGGCTACACGGTTCACATCTGGGCACAGGCAGTGGGCACGGTAACGGCGCTCGCCTACGCGCTGGTGGCGGGCGTGGTGGTGTTCAAGGTAGTGGACCTGGTCACCGGGCTGCGGGTGAGCGAAGAGGAAGAATTGAGCGGTTTGGACCTGGCTGAGCACGGCATCGCCGCCTATCCCGAGCTGTTCACCGGCCACACGGCACCGCCGCTGCACGTGCTTTCGGGGGTGAAGGTGGCGGACGTGATGACCGACGTGCCTGTGGTTTCGCCCGACGACATGCTGGACGCGGTGCAGGAACTGATGTTCGCGCGCGAAATTTTCGCCTTGCCGGTGCTGGACAAGGAGGCGGAGCTCGCGGGCGTGGTCAGCATGGCGGACATTACCAAAATTGACCGCAGCCAGCGGCCGTTCGTGAAGGTGGCCGCGGTCTATACCCGGCAAGTGCAGGCAGCTTATCCCGACCAGACTATCCATGAGGTGGTGGAGCGCATGCGCGAGCACCATCTGGCTAACTTCCCCGTGGTTTCACGGCGCGAGGAAAAACAACTGCTGGGCATGGTAACCAAGTCAGACATTGTGCTGGCCTACCGCCAGGTGGCGGTAAATCAGTAGTCGGGAGCCGCAGGAGTTAGTCAGGGCCCAGGGCTTAGCTCTGGGCCCTGCGTGTGTGTACCTATAACACGGTACTCTTTTTGTTCCCCTGGGGGGACATGACCTTCGGAATCTGAAGCGCGGCAATGAGATAGGGCTATAATCCGGCTGATTTCTCCAAAGCATGATGCGCCTTCGTTCCATTTTGTGGATGTTCGTCCTGGCCGCGCTCTGCGTGCAGGCCGCGCTCGCCAAGGATATGGCGCTGATTTCCAATAAAGGAAACAATCTCAAGGGCTTGACCTTGCCCGACCTGGTCAAGATTTGCAAAGGACAATTGGGACGCTGGTCGAACGGCCGTCCGGTGACCCTGGTCACGCGCGCGCCCGCCTCTCCGGATATGCGCGTCGTGTTGCAAAAAGTTTATGGCATGACCGCGGACGAAGTGAATGACCTGATCACCGCCGCCAACCACGGCCGCACCGACCACCCCGCCATCGTGGTGGTCAACTCCGATGACGCCGTGGTGAAGAGAGTAGAAGCTACGCCGGGGGGAGTAGGCCTGGTGGACGTGTACTCCATTACCGGCGGAATAGACGTGCTGCGAGTAGGGGGCAAGCTGCCCCTCGAACCCGGATACCTGTTACACGGAAACTGACCCCCCGCCCGGCAGCCGGGAAAGGCGAGCATTGAAGAGGACGGATGAGGTACCCGGCCCCAACGCCCCAGCCAGACGCGAAGCCCGGCGCTACCCACGCTACAACATGAACATTAGAGTCGCGGTGGAGGTGTTTCGCGAGGGAGCAGTGGAGTCCTTATGGGGACGCTCCAACGAAATCGGACAGGACGGCATGAGCGCAACCTTGACCGGCGAGCTGCAGCCGGGAGAAGTGGCCACTCTGGAATTCACCCTGCCGGCTACGGTGATCGCCACTAAGTTGCGGGCGGCAGTGCGCTACCGCAAAGGATTCCGGCATGGTTTTGAATTTCTTACCCTGACGGAAGGACAGCGCGAGGCGATTCAGCGGGCGCTGTCAATTGCGGAAGAGCAGCCGTAACTGTTTCCCTCCCGAAAAAACTCAAGGGGAACGCAGGCAGGCCTGGGCGGCAAAGTAGCCGCACATGCCATGCACGCCGGGAGCGGGAAAGGTGGAGGAGGAGCACAAGTAGACCCGCCAGGGAGCCGTGGTAGAGGGCCGGGCAGCCATTCGCAGAAACATCTGCCGGAACTCC
>DASVBI010000408.1:0-2196 GCA_036375915.1 Terriglobales bacterium
GGGTGCGGATGAACCAGACGCACTGCGCCACGTAGGCAAGCAGCAGCAATGCCGGAAGGGCGAAGCGCAGCCAGGACCGCGCGGCCGGAACCGGCGTAGCCGCGTATGTGGCACTACTCTGAACTGCGGGGGTGGGAGTCATCGCAGGCCGGCATCACCGGTGCGTTTAACCTTACTTCACGCTGCGGGAAACTTCCCCTTCGCCGGGTGATTACGCGGGCACGGCCGCGCCCACTTCCACCGTGGCCTGCAGTTCCATGTGGCTGGAAAGAGAACGCGAGATGAGGCAGACGCGCTCGGCTTTCTCCAGCAGACGCTGGGCCCGCTCCTGGTCGGCGCCCTCGGCGATGGTCAGCCGCGGCCGCACCACGATTTGGGTAAAGCGGAAGCCGCCCTCTTCCTTCTCCAGCAGGCCCTCAGCCTCCACTTCCAGGCGCAGCACCTGCAGCTTGGAGGATTCGGCGAGGGCGCGGAAGGTGGCCAGAAAGCAGGTGGCCACCGAGGCCACCAGGAGGTGCTCTGGAGTCCAGAGTCCGGGTTCGCCCTGGAATTCCGGCGGAGCTGAAAAATTGATGGTGCGCGGCACATCTTCCGCCGAGACAATGCCCCGGCGCCGCATGGTCCAGATGGCGCTGGTACGGTACAGGTGGGTGCTCTCCACGGTTTCCCCCTTTAAGCCTATTGTTGGCGGGAGAAAACCGTGGCGCAGTGACCGGGCTCACGAAAGGGGGTGAGCGTGAGCACCTGGAGACGAAGCCGCAACCACACTCTGCCGCCCGGGCTGCGGCCGATACACGCAATTGGGTTCTTCGGCGAATATGTCGCCAGTGAGCGCATAGGCGCGGGCGCGCGAGCCTCCGCACACCTCGCGAAATTCGCAGATCCCGCACTTCCCTTTCAGGTTGGCGCTGTCGCGCAGGGCAAGAAACAGCGGCGAGCGCCGGTAAAGCTCGGCCAGCGAATGGCGGCGCACGTTGCCGGCAGAGAGCGGCAGGAAGCCGCTGGGAAAGACTTCGCCCCGATGAGAAATAAAGACAAAGCCCTTGCCGTCGTTGATGCCGCGCGGGGCGCGGCCGATGCCGTCGGCGCTGGTGGCGCCGAACACCTTGGCCATGGCCGCATCCGTCTGGCCGCTGCGCCGGGCCGCGGTCCTTTTCTGCAGCAGGAAGCGGCGGTAGTGCTGCGCCTCCGTGCTCTTGATATCGAACTTCACCTGGCGCGAAGTCTGGTAGAGCTTCTCGAAAACCTGCTCGAACTCCTCCGCCGAAATCAGGTCGCTGCTCTGCCCGCGTCCGGTGGGCACCAGAAAGAAGACGCTCCACAACACGATGTCGAGCGTCTGCAGCAGGGCGATGATGTCATCCAGGTGATGCAGGTTATGGCGGGTGACCGTGGTGTTGATTTGCGCCGGCAAACCGATTTCGCGCGCCCAGCGCACCGCCCGCAGGGTCCACTGGTAGGAGCCGGGCACGCGGCGGAAGGCATCGTGGATGGCAGCCGTGGGACCGTCGAGGCTGATGGCCAGGCGGGCCAGGCCGCAAGCCTGCAGCCGCCGCAGAGCTTCGCGGGTCAGCAAGGGAGTCGCGCTGGGGGTGAGCGAGGTGCGCACGCCAAGGCCGGCGCCATACTTTACCAGTTCGTAGATATCGGGCCGCTTCAAGGGATCGCCGCCGGTTAGCACGAAGACGGGAGCGCGCAGCTCCGCCACTTCCCCAATCAACCGCTTCGCCTCGCTGGTGCTGAGCTCGAAAGGACTCCGGTGGGGCTGGGCGCTGGCGCGGCAGTGCACGCAGGCCAGGTCGCAAGCCTGGGTAACCTCCCAGATTACGATGAAGGGCGACTGGTTGAAATCCAGGGCGGTCACGGGTTCGGCTCCAGCCGGATATTCCAGCCAGACCAGATTCGCATAGTTGTCACAACCGAGATGTGACCCAAGTCACAGAGTGAGCCTCCTCACCGGGGGCTGTGATAGAAGTCACAGCCAGTGGGTACAAGCGCGCCCACAATAGCGGGCAGGCTGGAGGACGGCTTGCCACCGTTCGCGCTCCCGCGCCCCCATCCAGCGGCGGAGGCTTATATGGCGGAAGACGATCGCGACCTGCTGGAAGTGTTGAAGTTCGAACTCAGCTTCCTGGAACATGGCGGCTATGGCCGCTCCGTGCGTACCCCGTGGAAGCCGACTTCGATGTTCGAAGA
>DASVBI010000492.1:0-3599 GCA_036375915.1 Terriglobales bacterium
GCTTCGTGTGTGGGCTGGCCCACGCAATTCCAGGACAAGAACATCCTCCTGCCGACTTGAGCCAAATGAGTCTGGAAGAGCTGATGAACATTCAAGTCACCACTGTAGGCAAGAGGGAACAAAGGCTCTCCCAGGTGCCCGCCGCCGTATACGTAATTACCCAGGAAGAAATCCGGCGTTCCGGCGCCACCCGCTTGCCAGAACTGTTCCGGCTCGCCCCCGGGGTGCAAGTGGCACAAATCAACGCCAGCACCTGGGCCATCAGCATCCGTGGCTTTAATTACCGCTACTCCAACAAACTGCTGGTGATGATTGACGGCAGGATCGTCTACTCGCCCACATTCTCCGGCGTGTATTGGGACATGCAGAACCTTGTTCTGGAGGACATTGAAAGGATTGAGATCATTCGCGGCCCGGGAGGAACCCTCTGGGGCGCCAATGCGGTGAATGGCGTAATCAACGTGATCACCAAGCAGGCACAGGAGACGGAGGGTGTTCTAATGGGCGCCGAGGCGGGCTCGCAAGGCCAGGGAATGATGCAAGCGCGTTATGGCGGCCACAACCAGCGCTCGCACGTCAATTACCGCCTGCACGCCAAGTACTTTCGAGAAGGGCAAAGTCCGGGGCTGGATCCTTCCCAGGCCAGCTATGACGCCTGGTCTGACCTGACCGGTGGATTCCGCTCCGATTGGCAAGCTGCTCCACGAGATGCTCTGGTACTATCCGGAGAAATTTACCGCAGCTCGGAACAGCAGATTTACGTCGCCCCGCTCCTTCAGCCGCCTTTTTCTCAGACCCTGGCTGTGCCACTGAAAGCAACGGACGCCAGCCTCATGCTCAACTGGCAGCACCAGTTTGCCGGCGGGTCCCTCAGTACCCTGCAAACCTATTACGAGCATCTGGATAGATTCTTTTCTCCCCTTGGACTGCAGGAGCAAGTGTTCGAGGTTAATTACCAGCACCAGTTACCGCTGCGCGAGCGGCACGAAGTGGTGGTGGGAGCAGGGTTCCGGGTCCAGCAGGAAAACATCCGCAACAGCGACTTTCTATCCTTCGGCACTCGCACTTCGGCTCAGAAATTGTTCAGCGGATTCGCGCAGGATGACATAACTCTCTTCCCGGCTCGTCTCTGGTTGACTGTGGGGTCCAAGTTCGAGTCGAACCCCTACACTGGTTTGGAATTGCAACCGGCCATCCGCCTGCGGTGGCAACCTCACGCCGAGCATAGCTTTTGGGCAGCTGTGTCGAGGGCGGTGCGCACTCCCAGCCGATATGAAGAGGAGGGCAAAGTTGAGGCAGTGGCGTCGCCTGTTCAGCCCGGGTTGACGGGTCTGCTGACGGTGTTCGGAAACCAGGAGCTAGTCTCGGAGCAATTGCTGGCCTACGAGGTGGGGTACCGCGCCCAACCGGTTAGCCCGCTCTCCTTTGACATGGCGGCTTTCTATAACGTGTACAAGGACATTATCGGCCTGCAGGCCAGCCAGCCCTTCCTGGAGTTCACCCCGCCTCCCCCGCACCTGGTGATTCCAGCCGTGTTTTCCAACAGCCTGGGGGCACGAACAAAAGGCGTAGAATTTTCCGCCACTTACAAACCCTCGGCATGGTGGAAGTTTGCTGCTGGATATTCCTGGCTGCAGATGCGGCAAACAACTCCCGCGGGCAGCAGCAGCCTCATGCTGCCAGGCGACAATCCCCGCCACCAATTCAACCTGCGAAGCTATTGGTCCTTGCCTCTGGCCTTGGAATTCGACACCACGGTTTTTTACACCGGCCATCTCCCGGGGCAACCGCTCCCTGCTTACACCCGCCTGGACACTCGGTTGGGATGGCGTCCGGCTAAAAATCTGGAGTTCAGTTTCCTTTTGCAGAACCTGCTCGATCCGCATCACACGGAATTCCTGCAAGTCTACGATGTGCAAGGCCCGGCGCAAGTGGGGCGCAGCATTCTAGGAAAAATTACGTGGCGCTTTGGAGCCCGCTAAGGATTGGGCAGGCATGCGCAATGTGATACAGCAGTTCGCGTTGCGGAACGTGGAAAGCACGACAGCAGCGGCAGTTTTTGCGTGAAGCTTACGTTTCGATTGTAGGACACGATGCGCCGCGCCTCCATTGTCGCCTGCCTTCTCGCCCTCGCGGCCACGGCGGCCGCGCAGTCCCCGCGCGCCCCCGAATACGAGGTCAAGGCCGCCTTCCTTTACAACTTCGCAAAGTTTGTAGACTGGCCGCCTCGCGCCTTCCCCGATTCCTCCACTCCCCTTCGCATCTGCGTCCTGGGCAGCGATCCCTTCGGGGACATCCTGAGCAGGGCGGTGCGGGGCAAATCCGTCTCCGGCCGGCCCATCAGCAGCCAGCCGGTGCAGTCTTCCGCTGATGCGCGCCGTTGCCACGTCCTCTTCATCGGCAGCTCTGATCCGGCATTTTTGAAGCAGGCGCTCGCTCCCCTCCACGATCTGCCGACGCTTACGGTGGGCGAGAGCAAGGACTTCCTGCCCCTGGGCGGCATGATCAACTTTGTGCTGGAGCAGGACCGGGTGCGTTTCGAAATCAACCTCACGGCAGCCGAGCGGCACCACCTTAAGCTCAGTTCCAAGCTCCTGTCTGTGGCTCGCATTGTTGATACCGGGGAAGGAGCGAATTGATGCACCGCTTCCGCGACATTTCCATCGGCAGCAAGCTGACCTTCGTCATCCTAGCCACCAGCGGCACTGCTTTGCTGCTGGCCTGCCTGGCGGTGGGCGCCTATGACCTGCTCGATCTCAAGCGCAGCATGGCCAGCGATTTGAGCATCATTGCCTCCATCGTGGGCGAAAACAGCACCGCTGCCCTCACCTTCAACGACGCCAATGCCGCCCGCGACGTGCTCACCGCCCTTCGCTCCGAACCCCACATTCAGTCGGCTTGCATCTTCACCCGCGACGGCAAGCAGTTTGCCCGCTACACTCGCCTGGCCGCTGAGCCCAGTCCCTGCCGGGCGCTTCGCCCCGAAGGAAGTTATTTCACCTCGGATCGCTTGTTGCAGTACCGCGCCATTTCCCTGGCGGGTGAGCCCCTGGGGGTCGTCTTCATCGAGTCCGACCTGCAGGAACTTGCCAGCCGCCGCAACCGCTACCTGGCGATTGTGGCCTTTATCATTGCCGCCTCTCTGGGCTTGGCCTCGTTCCTCGCCTCCCGCCTGCAACGCGTAGTCTCACTGCCCATCATCGAGTTGGTGGATACCACCGCGGCCATCTCCCGGGACAAGGACTACAGCGTGCGCGCCCGTCCCCGCGGCCGCGATGAATTGGGCAGGCTCATTTCCGCTTTTAACCTGATGCTGGAGGAAATCCAGGCTCGCGACCAGGCTCTGCAGAAGCACCGCGACCACCTCGAATCCGAAGTGGCGGCCCGCACCTCCGAACTGCTCTCGCTCAACCAGCAACTGCTTCTCGCCAAGGAAGCCGCCGAGGCCGGCAGCCGCGCCAAAAGCGAGTTCCTGGCCAACATGAGCCACGAGATCCGCACCCCTATCAACGGCATCATGGGTATGACCGAGCTCGCCCTGGACACCGAGCTCTCCGCCGAGCAGCGCGATTACCTCGGCGCAGTCAAAAAATCCGGCG